>NZ_QEWA01000061.1:0-36786 GCF_003390775.1 Thermobacillus sp.
ACGTTCGCGCTTTGCTTCGTCTCCAAAGGAGACGGGCAACTCAAGCTCGTTGTTCAGTTTTCAAGGAACCATCTTCGTCGTCCGCTGTTTCAGCGGCGACTTTTATAATATATCACATCTTCCTGCCCCGATGCAAGTGTTTTTTTCGAGGAAATGAATTCCCGCCTGCATCGCCGGACGGATCAGCCATCCGGATGGCCGAAGCCATTTCAGGGGCGGAAACTAATTTATCACATGACCTCCGTTACCGTCAAGCCGTGTCAAACACGTTTGTCGGGGATTCCGCATCCTCTTTTCTATAAAAACAAAAAACCGCCACACAAGGCGGAAAACAAATTGCGTTATGAGCTATGTTTTACCGCGCGGCCGCATACTGCAGTTCCAGCGCGTCCGGATCGTTCGCCACCGGCAGCGCCGCCACTTCGCGGATCAGCCCGCGGGTCACCAGCTTGCGCAGCAGGAGCGACAGGTCGAGCCGGAGCGGCTTCAGTTCCGGCCGGGCCATCAGCTCACCCACGTTCCACGGCTCCTCGCGGCTTTCGATAATGTCGAGCAGCAGGCGGCAGCACGATTTCATTTTGCTCATGACATGGAACTCGCAGGCGAGCAGCACCAGCTGCACCCGCTTCTCGAGCGACTCCATGCTGGTCGTGAGCTCTTCATACAACTTGTAGATGCCGGGGTTGTATTTCTTCATCTGAGCCCAGACCGTCAGTTCCGGATGCACCCCGTCCTCGATCAGCGAAATATGCGCCCAATGGTGCAGCGCGGCGAGCACATTGCTGTTGGCGTCCAGGACATTTCCGTCCTGCAGGTCCTGCTTGGCGTGCAGGAACGTCCGAAGGAACGCGGAAAATTCCGCCGCCAGCTTCTGCCTGCGCAGCTCCTCCGGAAAATCGATCACCCGCTGTTTGACCCGCTCCAGATAACCGTCACGGTCCATCAGTATTTCCCCCCGCACGATCCATGGAATGATGCTGCGGTTCTCGACTCCGGCGATCCATTCGTCCAAGGCGGCGGCCGCAACCGTGCGGATTTGCACCCGCTTGCCTTCCGTGCGGACATGCCGGACGTTCCGTTCACGCTCATCCCGCTCCACGACCGCAAGCAGCAGCAGGTCCAATCCGTCGATCAGCGGGTTGTATCGATACGGGTTGTCAATCAACATGACGCCAATCAGGCCCGGTGCGTCCTGAATCCATTGCAGACATCGCGCCGTATCCATCGGTGAACCGGATCCCCCATCGTTTCTGGCATGATTGCAAAACATCGTATATAATGAAAATCTGCGATATTGTAGTTGTTCGACAGACATTCGGCATTTCCTGCTGCATTTCTGCATGGAACAGGCCAACCGTCAACCGGTAAATGATGGGAGAGAGTCCGATGTTCTTCAAGACCGCGAAAATCAACGAATTCCGCACCTGGGGGCTGCTGCTGACGATGATCGGCATGGGCCTGATGGTCGCAGGCACGGCGGGAATCGTTTTCTGGGGCGTGCAGTCGGGCAAAATCATCGCCGGCATCTTTCTCGTGCTGGGCATGATCGCCCTCATGCTCAGCATGGGCGTCTATTTCTGGGCCGGCATGCTGTCGACGAGCGCCATCATGCTGATCTGTCCGGAATGCGGACGCCAGACGAAAATGCTCGGCCAGACCGACCGCTGCATGTTCTGCCGGACGATCCTCACGCAAGACCCGAACAAGGCGACGGCGTTCCCCGAAGAGGAAGAGGATGGGACAGTGAACGACGCATCGACAGAGACAACGGAAAGCAACCCGAAATAACACGAAAACCCGCGGATGCAGCGGATCTGAGCCGATGCATCCGGCGGGCATTTTGATTACGGACGGGCTTCCAGCGTATCGTGCAGCACTTGCCAGATTTCCGGCTTCTGGAACCCGCGCTGCCAGGTGGCGACGCCGGCGAGCTTGTATTTCCTCGCCAGCTCGGCGCGCGCCTTGATCGATGTCTCGTCTTCGATCCAGATCCGGTGCCGCCCTTCCTCCGTCTCGTATTCCACATAGTTCTGCCCGGTGCTGTTGTCATACGTCGGCTTGAGGCCGCGATCGCGGATCAGCTTCTCGATCGCCTCCATGCCGAGCGCCCGCGAGCTGACCTCGACCGAACCATCCGCCTTCTTCTTCTCCGTCCATACGCGGGTGTACAGCGGAATCCCCATTACCAGCTTCGATGGCGGCACACCGTCTTCCTCGAGGATGCGCTTGATGGACCGCTCGACCCACGGCAGCGACGCGACCGAACCGGCCTTCGGGCTCGACGCCCAATGCTCGTCGTACGTCATGACGATCATGTAGTCGACCACTTTCCCGAGCGCCTTCCGGTCCAGGAAAGCCGACCACATCTCGCTGTTTGACTTCGGCGTGACGTCGATCGAGACGACCAGGCCCTGTTCGTGCGCCAAAGGCACAAACTCGCGGACGAACTGGACGAGATTCTCCTTGTCCTTCGTGTAAACGTTCTCGAAGTCGATATTGATGCCCTGCAGATTGTACGTCTCCGCATAGACAAGCAGCTGACGGATCATTTTAAGTCTTGTCGCGTATGTGGACAGCGCCTCCGTCGTTCGATCGGGGTCGAAGCCGTTGCTCCACAGCGCCCACACCTGATAGCCGCGCTTGTGCGCCCAGGATACATAGGCCGGATCGGCCTTTGAACGAATCGCACCCGAACCGTCTTTCAGTTCGAACCAGGTCGGGCTTACGACGTTGACGCCCGGCATCGGACCGATCTTCGACGGATCGGCCGGCACCTGATAGACCGCTTCCCAGGTCAGATTGATCTTGCGGCCGTTCGCCGGCCAGGGCAGAAAAGGATCTTCCCGCTCAGGCTCGGGAATGATCTCGAAGTCCGCAAGCGTAAAATCCGACTCGGCGGCGTAACCGGCATGCCCGGATGCGGTCTGCACGCGATACCAGCCTTTCTCCTCGCGCCAGATGCGCACATCCCCGCCGGCCGGGACCGTCTCGATGATCGGCGCCTTGATCGTCGGTTCTGAACGAACCGCCGCACCCTGCTCGACGGTTACGGACGCATTTTGGATCCCTTGTCCCGGACGCAGCAGCGTCACGATCCCGGTTTCCTCCGCCACTTCCGCGGTCAGCCCGTACAGGACGGTGACCGGCGCGAGCGGCAGATAGACGACATCCCCTTCAACCTCCGCGGCGATGGTCAGATCGAACGGTTCGCCGTTCATCTCCGCGGTCAGCGCCGCCGTCTTCAGCCGCACGACCTTGTCCGCCGTTGTCATAATGATCGATTCGCTGTCCGCTTCGTACCGGATCGGCACATCTTCACCGAGCACGGCCCGAATCATATCAAGCGGCAGCAGCACATTCGCATCCCGGACGCGCGCTTCGCCGTCCAGCTGCTCCCCGTTGTAAAAGACGGGATGCGCCGCACCGTAATCGGGCACGATCGTGTCGCGGTTCGGCTGCATCCGCTCCCACCAGGCGTATGCCGCGCCCGCCGCAGCCGAAAGCAGAATCAGCATGAACAGCATTCCCAGGATCGGTGCGGTCCGCCTGGTTCTCCGCCGCCGCGGCGCACGCATTCTCGTCAGTTCCACTTCCGGCTTCCCCTCTCTCCCCAATCCCTTGAAAAAACAAATACGTACAGCAGGCCGAAACGCTCAGGCTCCGGTCCCTGTACGTACATTGACGCAGACGCCCGCCCAAAAGTTGAGCAAGCGCGGATATAATTGCCGATCACGATTTACCGGCCTTGTCCGATGCCGCGCAATCCGGGCAAATGCCGTAAATTTCCATACGATGTCCTTCGACGATGAATCCTGTTTCCCGCGCGGCTGCCTTTTCCACTTCCAAAAGCGGCGGATACTCGAAATCGGTGATCCGTCCGCACGATTTGCAAATGCAATGATAATGATCCGACAGATCGGCGTCGAACCGGCTCGAATCGTCGCCGTAGGTCAGTTCGCGGACGAGACCGGCATCGACGAACAACCGGAGATTGTTGTATATCGTCGCAACGCTCATGCTCGGAAACTCCGGCGACAACGCGCGGTAAATCTCGTCAGCCGTCGGATGCGTCATCGAATTCATCAGGTAAGACAGAATCGCGTGGCGCTGCGGCGTCATGCGTACTCCGGTACTTTTCAGTTGTTCCAGCGCATCGCTGACGCTCGTTGCCATTGACGTTCACGCCTTTCTCTTATGCTACATCCATTGTAAAGTTTCAATTTTCAATTTGTCAATTCCGGGGGGACGGTCAATCCTTGCCAGCCTGCGGTCTTGCGCTATTCCATCGAAGCGGCGTGCACCCCGTCCAGTCCGCGGAGCCCGTCGAGCAGTTCCGCTTCGGCCGACCGTTTCAACCGGACGTGCAGATAGACGGCCAGCTGGTTCGGTCCGAGCTTCTCCGGCGCGTCCGCGTCATCCTCGTCCTGGAAACGCATTTTGCGCAGATCGCCCCCGCTTTGTTCAACCGTCTCCCTGAGCTTCTGCATGAGCCCCGGCCGGTCATCGACCCGCACCACGATGAGCCGCTCGGATTTCCGCCGGAACAACTTCCGCTCCAATTTGTTCAGCGCCCACAGCACGAACAGGACGAGCAAGGTGGAGACCGCCGCGGCAAAATAGAACCCCGCCCCGACGCCGAGTCCGATCGCCGCCGTCACCCAGACCGACGCGGCCGTCGTCAGTCCGGTCACGCTGCGTCCCGTCTGCAGGATCGTGCCCGCTCCGAGAAAACCGACGCCCGTGATCACCGCCGCCGCCAGACGGGCCGGGTCGACGCGGACGTTGAGCTCGTTGACGAACAGGGCGAAGCCGTAGATGGACAACAGCATCATCAAGCATGAACCAAGACATACCATTATATGCGTGCGCAGGCCGGCCGCGTGCTGCGACCGCTCCCGCTCCAGCCCGACCAGTCCGCCGAGCACGGCGGCCGACAGCAGACGCAGCAGAATTTGCCATTCACTGATGTACCACGGGTTGTCGACGACTGCGGCGAACGTGTTCACGACATCCCACTCCCGACAAATCAAACGGCTTGCGCAGTCCTGTTCCTGGCGGACGCGTCCGTTTCGCGTTGAAAAATAACGCCCCGATCCGCACAGTTCCGCACGGAAGGGGCGGCTTGACACATGACGGGCTTTACGACTTCAACACTTCCACGAGCAGCTGGTTCACCAGCGCCGGATTCGCCTTGCCCTTCGTCTCCCGCATGACCTGGCCGACAAGGAAGCCGAGCGCCTTCTCCTTGCCGGAGCGGTAATCCTCGACGGACTGCGGGTTGGCGGCGACAACCTTCTCCACGATCTCGCGGATCGCGCCTTCGTCGCTGATCTGCACGAGCCCCTGTTCCTCGACGATCTGCTGCGGAAGTTTGCCGGTCTCGAGCATCGCCTTGAACACCGTCTTGGCGATCTTGCCGCTGATCGTCCCTTTCTCGATCAGGCCGATCATCTCGCCAAGACCTTGTCCCGTCAGCTTCACGTCGTCCAGTTCCAGGTTGTTCGCGTTCAGATAGCCGAGCAGATCGCCCATGATCCAGTTCGCGGCGGCTTTCGCGTCCTTCGTGTAGCGCAGGCTTTCCTCGAACAAGTCGGCCAGCTTCTTCGACGCCGTGATGACGCCGGCATCGTAGGACGAGAGGCCGTACTCGGACATGTAGCGCGCCTTGCGGGCGTCGGGCAGTTCCGGAATCGAAGCGCGGACGCGCGCCTTCCATTCCTCGTCGATGACGATCCGGACCAGGTCCGGATCGGGGAAGTAGCGGTAGTCATGCGCCTCCTCTTTTCCGCGCATCGGCAGCGTCTTGCCCTGCGACTCGTCCCAGCGGCGCGTCTCCTGCACGACTTCGCCGCCGCTGTCGAGAATGTCGGCCTGACGCCATTCCTCGTACTCGAGACCGCGCTGCACGCTGCGGAACGAGTTCATGTTCTTCAGCTCGGCGCGCACGCCGAACTTCTCCTGACCCCACGGGCGCAGCGAAATGTTCGCGTCGCAGCGGAGGGAACCTTCCTCCATCTTCACGTCCGACACTTCGCAATAGAGCATGATCGCCCTGAGCTTCTCCAGATAGGCGCGCGCTTCCTCGGGCGAGCGGATGTCCGGCTCGGAGACGATCTCGATGAGCGGCGTGCCGACGCGGTTCAGGTCGACCAGCGAAGCATAGCCGCCTTCGACGTGAGTCAGCTTGCCGGCGTCCTCCTCGAGATGGACGCGCGTAATGCCGATCCGCTTCGTCTGGCCGTTCACTTCGATGTCGATCCACCCGTTCTTGCCGATCGGCTGGTCGTATTGCGAGATCTGGTACGCCTTCGGCAGGTCGGGGTAGAAATAGTTCTTCCGGTCAAACTTCGTCACGTCCGCAATCTCGCAATTGAGCGCCATCGCCGCCTTCATCGCGTACTCGACCGCCTGGCGGTTCACCACCGGCAGCACGCCCGGATGGCCGAGGCAGATCGGGCACGTGTGCGTATTCGGCGGAGCGCCGAAGGACGTGGAGCAGCCGCAGAAAATTTTCGTCTTCGTATGGAGCTCCACGTGCACTTCCAGGCCGATGACCGTTTCATATCTCGTCGTCGTTGTCATCGATCACGCACCTCCCACGGCCGCCGGACGCAGTTTGTGATGCTCCGTCGCCTGCTCGTATGCGTAAGCCGCGCGCAGCACCGTCGTCTCGTCGAACGCCTTGCCGATGATCTGCATGCCGACCGGCAGGCCGTCTGCCAGGCCGCACGGCACGCTGATCGCCGGCAGGCCGGCCAAGTTGACCGGAATCGTGCAGATGTCGTTCAAATACATGGTAAGCGGGTCATGGATCTGCTCGCCGATCTTGAACGCCGTCGTCGGCGCCGTCGGGCCGATGATGACGTCGAACTTCTCGAATACCTGGTCGAAGTCCTGCTTGATCAGCGTGCGGACCTTCTGCGCCTTCAGATAGTAGGCGTCATAATAACCGGAGCTGAGCGCGTACGTGCCCAGCATGATGCGGCGCTTCACTTCCGCGCCGAATCCCTGGCTGCGCGATTTGACGTACAGGTCGATCAGGTTGTCCGGGTTTTCGGCGCGCACGCCGTACCGGACGCCGTCGAAGCGCGCCAGGTTGGACGACGCCTCCGACGAAGCGAGCAAATAGTAAGCCGCGACCGCGTATTCCGTATGCGGCAGCGACACTTCTTCCCATGTCGCGCCGAGCGACTCGAACACTTTCAGCGCCGCCAGCACCGCATCCTTCACCTGCGGCGCGATGCCTTCGCCGAGGTACTCCTTCGGCACGCCGATGCGGAGGCCCCGCACGTCGCCGGTGAGCGCCGCGGTGTAGTCCGGCACCTCGACGTCGGCCGACGTCGAATCCATCGGATCATGGCCGGCGATCGCCTGCAGCACGTAGACCGCGTCCTCGACGTTCTTCGTGATCGGGCCGATCTGGTCCAGCGAAGACGCGAAGGCGACGAGGCCGAAGCGCGAGACGCGCCCGTACGTCGGTTTCAGGCCGACGACGCCGCAGTAGGCGGCCGGCTGCCGGATCGAACCGCCCGTGTCGGAACCGAGGGCGAAGTAAACCTGCCGCGCCGCCACGGCCGCCGCAGATCCGCCGCTCGATCCGCCCGGAACCCGCTCCGGATCCCAGGGGTTGCGCGTCGGTCCCATCGCCGAGTTCTCGTTCGAACCGCCCATCGCGAATTCGTCCATGTTCAGCTTGCCGATCGTGACGGATTGCGCCGCGCGCAGCTTGTCCATCACGGTGGCGTTGTAGATCGGGATGTAATTGCTCAGGAAACGGCTGGCGCACGTCGTCTTCAGCCCGTCCGTCACAATGTTGTCCTTGATGCCGGCCGGCAGGCCGAAGAGCAGCCCGCGTTCTCCGCCTTCTTTCAGCTGCTTGTCCAGTTCGGCCGCCTGCGCCCGCGCGCCTTCTTCGTCCAGCGTAATGAACGCCTGCACGACGGGCTCGGTCTCCTTGATCCGGCTGAGCGAAGCCTCGACCAGATCGGAGACCGCAAGCTCCCCGCCGCTCAAGCGGTCGTGCAGTTCCTGCAATCGCAGATCCAATACGGACAACGGTCGTTCCTCCTCTTCCTATTCCAATACCGCCGGGACGCGGAATTGTCCGTCCTCTTCGTCCGGCGCGTTCAGCATGACTTTCTCGATCGGCCAGGACGGCCGCGGTTCATCGTCCCGCATCACGTTCGCGACGGGCAGGACGTGGCTCGTCGGCGGCACGTTTTCCGTATCCAGCTCGTTCAGCTTCTGCGCATAGTCCAGAATCGCGCCGAGCTGCTCCGCGTACTTCGCCTTCTCTTCCTCCGTCAGTTCGAGCCGCGCCAGCTTCGCCACGTGCTCGACATCCTGGATCGAAATGCTCATCGCTGCTTCCATTGCCTCCTTCGATTCCGATCAATTCCTTCCATTATATCGCACCGCTTGTCCGCGCTCAATCAGGGGAGGCTGCGAAGCGTGCGGCTTCCGCCCCCGCTTCTGCAAGGACTCCGGCGCGCTGCGGCGCCTCTTCGGTCAGACGCCCCGCCACTGCCCGCCGTCGACGACGATGGCCTGGCCCGTCATGTAGCTGTTCGCCGGCGAAGCGAGGAACGCCGCGTAGCGTGCGAATTCTTCCGGATCCCCCGAGCGCCCGAGCGGAATCGACGATTCCGAGCGCCGGCGCACTTCCTCCACCGGGATGCCTTCCCGTTCGGCGGATGCCCGGTCCAGACCCAAGATGCGGTCCGTCTCGAAACGGCCGGGACAGAGTGTATTCACGAGAATGCCCGCCGGAGCAAGCTCATTCGCGAGCGTCTTCACGAGACCGTGCAGGCCGGCCCGCAGCGTGTTGCTGAGCACGAGCCCCGGAATCGGCTGCTTGATCGCCACCGATGAAATGTTGACGATCCGGCCGCCCCCGATACGCTGCATATGCGGCACCGTCTCGCGGATGAGCCGGATAACGCTCATCAGGTTGAGCTGCACCGCCGCTTCCCAATGTTCATCCGTCATATCCATGAAAGCGCCGGACGGCGGTCCGCCCGCGTTGCAGATGAGCGCGTCGATCCGCCCGAACCGCCGCGCCGCCGCGTCCACCAGCGCCTTGATGTCGCCGGGCTGCGACACGTCCGCCCGCATGGCAAGCACATCGCGTCCCGATGCCTTGCGGATCTCATCCGCCGTCCGCATAAGCTCCGCCTCATCGCGGGCGCAGATCGCGACATCCGCGCCTTCCAGCGCCAGCCGCATGGCGCACGCCTTGCCGAGCCCGCGGCTCGCCGCGGTCACGATCGCCGCCTTGCCCGTCCATCCCAGATCCATGTCGGTCCGTACCCTCCATCCGCAGAAGTTGTCCTTGGAAATTATACCTTTACGTCTCCGCGAATGAAAGACCGGCACCAAGAAGTTGACGCCGGCAAGCGCCGGCGTCCGTTGTGCATCAGATCCATGCCTTCAGATTCACTTGACGGATGAAGTCTTCCCGGCTCTGCACTTCCTTGCCGGTTCCTTCCCGGGATTCGGTCTCGCCGCCGTTCATGATCCGGCGGAACAGCTCTTCGTTGTGCGTCGCAAGCGCGTAATCGATGAGCGCCTCTCGCTCCACCCGCTCGGCTTCCCGTTTCAGCAGCACTTCTTCCGGCTCGATGTCGCCCGCCGGAACGAACACGTTCTTGTTCACTTTGGGCAGGCGGACGACGTAATCGAACGCATTGTCCGCATTCCGGTCATACGCGATGATATATCCATATTCGCCAATCGGCAGATTTTGCTCAAAATGATCCGCGACGACTATGACCCGTTGGCCAAGCTTGTACATCGTTCACCGCCCCTCTCGCTGCGCATTGCGGCATGCCACCGCCTTCGCGTCATCCGGCTGCCGCTCCCTATAAATCTATCCTACTCAAAAACAGACCGGTATGCAAATCCCGGGAAAAGAAACCCTTGCTCCAATTCTATGCGGATATCCCGGATATGAGCACGGCGTCTGACCGGGCGCCCGTCTGCCGCCCGCCATGCCGGATAATCCGCCATTTCCGCGCACCCCGCTTACGGCAGCCGGATCAGACGTTCGGGCGTGAGGGTAAGTGCGAGCGGCGGGCCTTCGGATTGCACGGCGTAACTGTTCTCGATGCCGACGACGCCGCGGCCGGGAAACGTAAACTTCGGTTCCACCGCGATCACCATACCGGGTTCGAGCGGCATGTCGAAACCGCGGGCGAGCACCGGCCACTCGTCCACCTCCAGCCCGATGCCGTGGCCGAGGAACCGGACCCGGTCGGCGCCGAAGCCCATGAAATGGTCGGCCAGCCCGGCCTCATCCGCCATGCGGATCGCTTCATCATACAGCCGCTCCGCCGGCGTGCCCGGCACCAGCAGCTCTTCCGCGCGCCGGATGATCCGGACGGAAGTCTCGTACGCCTGAAGCAGGTCGTCCGGCAGTTCGCCGATCACCGCGGTGCGCGTCTGGTCGATGATGTACCCGTCGATGCAGCAGCCGATGTCGATCAGAATCGGCTCGTTGCGCCCGATCGGACGCCGGCTGACGCTCTGCGCCGCCGCCGGACCGAGCCCGCGGCCGCCTGCCGGCCCGTCGAACGCAGATGGTTCCGCCGCCGCTTCCCCGGAGCCGACCATGCCGGTCAGCACCTCCAGATTGTAGGCGCGCATCCGCATCGTCCCGATATGGCCGCGCTTGCGAACGGCGTGTTCGTACGCCGCCATCCACTCCAGCTCGGTGACGCCTTCGCGCAGCAGCGGCAGCGCCTCGTCCAGCGCTTCGGCGGCGGCTCGCGCAGCAGCCTGGATCCGCCCGATTTCATGCGGAGACTTCACCATGCGCAGTCGGCGCATCATGGCCGACCCGTCGGCCAGCTCCGCTCCCGCTCCGCGCAGCAGCTCGGCCAGCCGCAGGTAGAGCTGTGCGGGCAGCGCATCCAGCGGCGTCAGAACGGTCCTTCGTTCTCCGCTCCCGGTCAGCCGCGGAAAGTCGGCGGCCAGCTCCGCGCCGAACGCCTTGAACGAGCCGAGCGGCTTCGTCCTGACGCGCGACTCCCGTTCCGCCCTCGCCACACTTCGGCGGACGTAAAGCGTCGGTTCGCCCTCGTCGGGCACGAACAGATAACCGGCCTGCATCGTGCCGGTCAAATAGTAGAGATCCGTATTCTGCGAGACGAGCATGCCGGCATAGCCGCCTGCCTTGAGCTGCTCTTGCAGTCTGGCGATCCGCTTCTCCGTCTCTCCCGCCGGCAGCGCATGTTCCATCCTGTGGCCTCCCCGCACCTTTCTCTCATGATTATATTCACCCACAGCGACGGGATTGTCAAAGCCGTCCCGCTTCTCCTGAGCGAGGGGGATAGGGTGAAAAAGAACGCAAAAAACCGGGGACATCCGCGATTCCCCGGGATCTTCAATGAAGCGGCACCAGCTCCGCCGCCCCTTTCACATACCACTCGACCGGCCCCATGACGTTGAATCCGCGCGGATACCGGACCCGCGCGATGAGGATGACGCCGGGCCGCTTCAGCGTCACCTCGTAATTGTACGTTTCGTTGCGGTACGTGTACGGAAAGACGGTATCCGCGTTCACGACGCGCAGCACGGCGATCTCGACCGGATCGCGCAGCATCGCGCCCGGCAACGGCTTGAGCGAAGCGTCCAGCCGCATGTTCACCCGCAAATACTGCAGTGCGGCCGATGCCGCCGCCGCTTCATCGATGCGCAAGATGCCTGCCGCGAGCGCGTCCTGATCCAGCTGCTGCGCCCCCGCATGGGCGGCACGGTTCACCGCCCGCTTCGCTTCGAACAGGGTGCGGACCGCCATCTCCCCGTCGATCTGCAGCGCCAGCAGCATCATCCACACCGCCGTCATCAGCGACAGCAGCAGCAGTTTGTGCATTCCGGCCTTAATTCCCCCCTTTCGGTCTGTAACGTGTCAGGCGCCGGTTCCACATCCCCCCGTTCCGGATTTCATCCGACGGCACCGGCTGGCCGCTGCCGGGCGCGTCATGTATGCAATCGGCCGCCGGACCGAAAGCCGGTTCGGCGAGCCGCCTGCATCCGCTCTGTCTCAAGGCACATATTCGCTCATTTTCATGCCTGTGGCGCTGATCAGCGCCTGTTCGTCCGGCGGCGCAATGCCGATCATCCGGTCGATCTCGAACAACCGCTCGTAAGGGTAACGGATCGTCAGCACAATGCCGGTGCCCCGCCTGACCGGAGTCTGCGGATTCGTCGCATCCTCGCCCGACGTCGCGGCCACCTCGTAAATCAGCTTCCCAGGCTCAAGCCCGTAGGCCGCAAGCCGGTTCCGGGATGCGGCGATCATCGCGCCGTCGATAAAGCCGTGCGATCCGTTCGCGCCGATCTCCAGCAAATAGTCGACCTCCTGCTGCAGCACCGCCTGCCGGACGATGAACACATGCTTGTAAACCGGCGCGAACATCATCCAGCAGAGCAGGGCGGCGAACAGCACGAACACGAGAACCGAGCGCATCCGCCTGCGTCTCCGCTTACGGGTTCAAGGCGCCGATCCGGGTGTTCGCGTTGTTGCCATGAATCTCGATCTGCCTTTTCGTGCCGCCGTTCGGATCCGCGATGATCGTGTTGAACATCAGCACCACCACAATGAGAAGCATGACCGTCATCAGAATGTTGCGCATTCCCGCATCTCCTTCCCGAGAAAATGTGAATTCTCGCTACTGCAAAGATTGAAACAATTGCTGACTTTCCTGCACCCACGGGTAGATGAAGATCTGGAACATGTACAGAATCGGCACGCCCGCCAGCACGAACAGCACGTAGGACGCCGCTTCCTTGCGGCCCTCGCGGCTAAGCTCGATCTTCGCCTTGTAATCGGCGATCCGCTCGCGGAGCAGCGCGTAGAACGCGTCGTCTTCGCGCAGGCGCAGCGCCTCGATTGTCTCCGCGAAGCTGGCCGCTTCGGCCGTGCCGACGCGGCGCTTGAAGCGCGCGATCGCTTCCCCCGCGTCGTGGTACCATTCCGCCAGCATGCGCCGCAGATCGGAGCGGATGACCGACGTGTAGGGCAGGCAGCGCGTCAGCTTCACGTGCAGGTGCAGCGCGGCTCCCGCGAAATAGAGCAGCTGATTGCTGACGGCCAGAATCTCCCGCATGATGAGCTCGGAGCGCGCCTTGCGCACCGATTCGAGCAGCGGCTTGTCGCACAGCGCGCAGGCCGCGAGCGCGGCCCCCGCCGCCTGCAGCCACAGAATGCGGTCCGGCGGCAGCGGCATGTACGTGGGGAAGGCCGCTCCGCAGATAAGCGCGGCTGATCCGAAGAGGATCGCAACCCGCCGGGCGAACATGTACCAGGCCGGGTCATACGCGAAGCCGCATCCCGCAAGCAGCGTTTCGCGCGTCAGGAAGCTCTGGCTGCCGCGGCGAATGCCCGCCGCCCGCAGCAGCCATTTCGGCGCAGGCTGCGGTCCGTCATCTTCAAACTGCAGATGCGTCCAGCGCGGACGGCGCCGGATCCACGCCTGCAGCAGGGCCGAGACGGACAGCGCGCACAACCCGAACTGGGCGACCAGCAGCAGCAAGGTCAAGCCGCGCACGATCGAGGGATCGGCCAGCACCGTCAATCCCCCCTTTCACAATTTGCGGCGCGACAGCCAGATGCCCATCAGGAACGAGGCGAAGATCAGGGCCGCCGCGTTCAGCAGCATGTCGCGTCCGTGCGGATCCAGCACGTAATACCGGTAAGCGCCTTCCGGGTTGTAGCGGACATTGATGCTGATGAACAGGGCAAGGAACAGGATCGGCGAGAAGTTGGCCAGCCGGATCTCAAGCAGCCGGTTGCGCTCCTGCTGATCCGCCCGCGCCGCCCGCCGCATGTCGGCGATCAGCTCCTTCAGGTTTTCCGCGATCGGTGCGCCGTCCGTCAGCGCGACCCGGAGCATGTTCGCGAAATAGTCCGCCCAGACGTGGCCCACGGCCGACGAGAAGACCCGCAGGCTCGCTTCGTCATCGCCTTTGACCGACAGGTTGATGTACAGCTGCTCGAACACCGGCAGCAGCGGACCGGTGAGCCGCCGTTCCTCGACGATGCGGCCGAGCGCGATCCGCACCTGGCGCCCGCCGGTTGACAGGTAGCTCTGGTAGAACAGCTCCAACGCCGGCAGAAAGTCGATCCGGCTCTGCATCTGCCGATGCATCAGCGTCATCCGGATAATGATATACGGCAGGCCTCCGAGCAGCATGGCCGCAATGGCCGCCCCTTTCACGGTCTGGATGACAAGCGCCCCCGCCGCTCCGCCCGCCGCGGCGAGCAGCGCGGACAGTCCGAGGAACGCCGCCGGACCGATGCCGGCGCGCGCGCTCTCCAGCAGGAGGGAGAGCCGCGCATGCGGTCCGGATACATAAGCGGCCATGCGGCGCTCCGCGCGCTCGATAAGTCCCGCCCGGCGGCGATGGCTGAGCCTCGCGGCGGTCCCTGAGCGGGATACCGCGGCGGCCAGCCAGCCGCGGATCGCGGTGAACATCAGCAGGAACAGCGCGCCCGTCGCCGCGGCCAGCATCGCGTCCAGGCTCAGCATGGCGCATCAGGGGCGATCGTCCAATCGTCCCGCTCCGGATCATAGACCGCCCAGTCGCGCACATGCGGGCCGTCCGGCCGCCATTCATACCGCCCGATGCGGACGATCCGCCGCTTGCCGCCGACGATGCGCATCTCGATGCCGACATCCGTCACCTGCCGGGTGATGCGGCGGACGAGCCGGTTGTCGTCCACCGCGCGCCCGTCGAGCATGCACATGTCGGCGATCGCCTCCGGCACGTCCTCCAGCGCGTTCGCGTGGACCGTCGTCATGCTGCCCCGATGGCCGCGCGTGCACGCCCGGACATACATGTTCGCGTCTTCGTCGCGGATCTCGGCATGGACGATGCGCTGCGGCGACTGGCGCAGCGCCAGCTTGAACGCCTGGGCGGAATCGTGCATCGGATCCTCCTCGTCGGCTTCGTACTCGATCACGTTTTTGTCCGGGAACGTCTTCCGCAGCATCAGCTCGAACCGACCTTCAATCGTCACGATCCGCTCCTCGTCGGGCAGTTCGGCGATCAGCGCCTTGATCAGATGCGTCTTGCCGGAGTTCGTCGGGCCGATGATGACGAGGTTCAGGCGCCGCTCCAGCACGTTCCGCAGCAGCCGCATCACCGCTTCGTTCATCGTGCCGTACTCCGGTCTGCACAGCTCGTCCAGCCGGTAGTGCCGCACCGTGTAGAACCGGATCGTCAGCGTCGGCTCGGCGGTATAGCCGAAGCCGGTCATCGTCACCCGCGACCCGTCGCTGAGGTTCACCTCCGCCCATCGCTTGCGCGGGCTGATCCGGTCGTTGTTGAACAGGACCAGGTTCTGCTGGATCCGCTCCACGTCCTTGACCGACTGGAACCGGTGAACCGATGGCACGGGCCTGCCGGATCGCACCTCGTAGATGCGCGTGCCGACCACCTGGATTTCCTCGAGTCCGTCCCTTGCCGCCAGAATCAGCTCCAGCACGTTCAGCCCGATCACTTCGGCGAAGATTGCTTCGGCAAGGTTCCCGTAAGGATGATGATAGCCCGGAAGCCGGTGAATCCGCTTGCGAAGCAGCCGCTCCTGGATGACGGCGAGCAGCTCGGCCCGCTCCTGCGGGAAGCCGAGAACGGCGCGGTTGAGCCGCTCGCCGTAGGATTGCCGCTGCTCCTCCGTCATCCCCTGCGGCGCCGTCAGATAGGCCCGCATCTCCTCGACCAGCCTGCGGAAGGCCGCCTCCCCTTCCGCGTCGTACGGGACGTCGGCCATCCCCGCATCATCCGGAACGGCCAGCCGCAATTTCGCCGCATAGTCGGTCGGCGAAAATTTCACCCGATCCGCGCCGCTCATCAGCTGACACCATTCCTGTGGGCGAGCAGCCGGCGGTACCAGGGCTGCTGCGCGACGCTGCGCCCGAACCGCACGCCGTGACGGTTCATCAGTTGCCGGGCCGCATCGTCCATCGCTTTCCGGCCCGAGTCGTCCGTGAGCAGCCAGTCCATCAGCGCGCCGTTGTCGAGCGCCGCCAGCAGCGGCTCCGTCAGGTTGAGCCGCCCGATGACGCGGAGTCCGGTTTCTTTCTGCACGTCTTTCATTGAGAACCCCCCATTTCTCCATGGCGGTGAAATGATGACCGTGTCGCAGACTCCCGGCTCGAAGCCGAACAGCGACTGGGCAGGTCCGAACCAGCGGCGTCCGTCCTCCTGGAAATGCGACAGCGCTGTCGTCGTGGCGACGATCCGGCTGTCCGCCGCCAGCATCGCGGCGACGGTGGCGGCGTTGTCCCAGTAGGCGCTCACGTCGGCGATCGTCAGACTGAACGCCTCCCGCGCGGCATCGAGCAGATGTCCGATTTCCTCCGGCGCGTAGAACTCCGCCTGGTCCCGCAGCAGATTGCCGAAGAAGACGAACAGATTGGGCATGCCGGACGGGCGGAAAGCCGCCGCCTTGAGCCGCTCCGGCGACAAGGTGGCCGCCTTCAGTTCGGGGCGCATCCGGTCGAGGGACAACGCCGGACGTTCGACGCGGATGTAGCGGTGCAGCTTGGAACTTTTCAGATTGAGGCAGAGATAGCCGACCGGCTGTCTGCTGTTCTCCGCAATTCGGCAAGCGGCAGAGAAGGCGCTGATCGTCGTGCCGATGTTCGGCGTCGTGCCGGTGAAGGTAACGAGCGTTCCCCGGTTCACGAGACCTCCACCTCCGCCTCCGCCTTGCCGGCATCGGCCGCCGCGCTCTCATGCGAATCCGGCACATAGGCGATGACCAGTTTCGCTTCGCCGCTCCGGCACAGATTGTCGATGCGCAGCCACTGCTCCTCGGTCAGATTCAGGTTGACGGCATCGATCACGCCGTTCGCGTCCCGCCGTGACAGGTAGAGTTGCTCGTAGTCGCCGCTGGCGCGGGATACGAGGCCGGTATGCTGCGGGTCGTCGATCTCCAGGTTCGCCGACGTCTTCACGGCGGCCACCGTCACCGGTTCCGGGAACAGCCGGCCGGATTCGATCCCTTCACCCGACGCGTAAACAAGCGCCTTGTCCCCCGCGCGCAGCCCGTTCGACACCGAAAGAATATAGGATTTCGGGATCTGGAACGTGGACTCGCCCCGCCGCGGCAGCAGCCGGAAACGGTCCAGCTTCCAGTCGAGCACGGGCTCGTCCCGGCCGAGCGGGACCGCCGTCTCCATGCCGGTGACCGCGTGCAGGTCGGTCACCATGCCCGGCATGAAGGACGCCTTCGTGATCGTCTTCAGCCCGAGCGCATCGGCCGACAGCCGCTCGCCCGCGGGTATGAACCGGACCGGCACGACGACCTGCACCGTCTCCTGCAGCTCGATCTGCCTGAGCTGCAGCTCATGGATGCAATAGATCAGCACGCCGGCGAGCACCGCCGCGGCCGCGCTGATCGCCAGGTTCCGTCTTCTGTTCATCGCGTCTCCTTTCCGCCTGCAACAAAAAAAGAACGCTGCACAAGGGACTCTCCCTCTGCATGCGTTCTTCGCATGTCACAGACCATATGGCATTTACGTTGATTCCTATATTAGCAAAATATAACTGCCCTGTCTATATCATGGAGAAAAATTTTATTTGATGACCCTGCACGCTCCCATGGGGCTGCGCTAATCGCTTGCCACTGTGCGGCCGAGCGTATGGTCCGCATCTTCTTCCGCATAGAACGCTTCGGAGGCGATCATCAGGTTGATGCCCGCCATTTCCAGGTAACCGCGCTGAAGAGACTCCATGGTGTGGCGCCCGTTCCGCCCGCGCAGCCACTCCGCGACGGCCCGGCGGACGATCTCGCCCCGGCTCCGCCGCTCCCGCCTGGCGACGGCATCCATATCGCTCAGCAATGTTCCCGGCAGATGGATCGTTATCCGTTTCATTCTGCGCTGTTTTGACAATCGTGACGCACCTCCGCTGCTCTCCGTCCCGCATGGCCTTCACCGGTCATGCGGTTCAAACCTCACCCAAGTACAATTCGCCTCTTTCCCCGTAAATCCTCTCTCCCGCGCCGCATTTTCATCCGGTAATTCGCTCCAAAGCATGCCATATATTTCCTTTCAACAGCACAAAAAAAGAACCGATCGGCTCGGCTCGATGATCCATATGAATCCGCCTGGCGAACATCCATCGGTCCAGCCGCGCACTAGAAATCGATCAGACCGACACTGATGGAGAGCGATTCGTCGACTTTCTTCATCGTCTCGTCGTCCAGATGCGTGATTTTGTCCGTAAGACGCTGCTTGTCGATCGTGCGGATCTGCTCGAGCAGCACGACCGAATCCCGGTCGAAGCCGTGCGCTTCCGCGCTGAGCTCGACATGGGTGGGCAGCTTCGCTTTCTGAATCTTCGCCGTAATCGCCGCGACAATCACCGTCGGGCTGAACCGGTTGCCGATGTCGTTCTGGATGATCAGCACGGGGCGTACGCCGCCCTGCTCTGATCCGACCACCGGCGACAAATCTGCGAAAAACACATCCCCGCGTTTTACGATCAAACCTTTACACCCCGCTTACGAGACGGCCGAGCGTGTCGTCGGCATCATCCTCCGCCTGGAATGCTTCAGCGGCCATGTGCAGGTTGATGTTCGCCATCTCGAGATATCCCCGCTGCATGGAATCACGGATTTGACGCTTCTTCCGTTCGGTAAGATAGAGCTTCATCGCCTGGCGGATGAATTCGCTGCGGTTCGACTTCTCTCGCGCCACGATCCCGTCCACTTCCCGAAGCAACTGATCCGGCAGACTGATCATGATCCGTTTCGTGTTCCGCAGATCGGCCAAATCCGTCGCACCTCCAAAACATTTCCAATCCAGCCTCTTACCAGTATGCCGTTGCCCTGGTTCGATTATACACCCATATCTATGATCGCGAAAACGCGGAAATGACGGGGACACGGCGTCATCCGGCAAGTCCGTTCCGCACTTCCACCGGCTTGCCGCCGCGGATATAGACCCGGGGCACCCGGGCGGCGAGCATGCAGACGATTTCGTAATTGATCGTACCGAGCAGCGACGCGATTTCGTCGGCCGTGATGACCTCATCGCCCTGCCGTCCGATGAGAACGACTTCTTCCCCGGCCTCCACCGGGCTGCCGAACCCTTCCGCCCGATCCGCCGGTCCCAGCGCGATCATGCATTGATCCATGCAGATCGTGCCGAGCACGGGCACGCGGACGCCGCGCACCAGCGCCTCCGCCTTGCCGGTCAGCATCCGGCTGTACCCGTCCGCGTAGCCGATCGGCAGCGTGCCGATCCGTTCTTCGCCGCGCGTCACATAGCGCGTGCCGTAGCTGATGCCCCACCCGGGCGGCGCGGTCTTCGTCATCACGATTTCGGTCTTCAGCGTCAGGACCGGCTCCAGCTCGATCCGCGTTTTCCCGACTTCCGCGGACGGATAGAGGCCGTACATGCCGATGCCGAGCCGCAGCATGCCGCCCGTCCATTCCGGCGTGTCGATGCCCGCCGCGCTGTTGCCGAGATGAATGAGCGGGATGTCGAGTCCGCGGCGGCGCACGGCTTCCGTCACGGCGGCGAACCGCTCGTGCTGCAGGCGGGTGTAGGATTTGTCCGCTTCATCCGCGCGTGCGAAGTGGGTGAACAGCCCTTCCACTTCGACGCCCGGCGTGCGCATGGCCCGCTCGACGAACCGGACCGCATCCTCCGGCAGCACCCCGAGCCGGCCCATGCCGGTGTCCACCTTGACGTGCACGCGCAGCGGACGCGTGCCGGGCCGCGCCGCCGCTTCCAGCGCGTCTTCGCGGAACATGGCGACCGAGATGTCCAGTTCGCGGGCGACGGAGAATCCCTCGGGCGGCACATACCCAAGCACGAGAATCGGCGCCTCGATCCCTTCGCGGCGGAGCTGCACCGCCTCGTCGAGAAACGCGACGCCGAGCATGTCCGCGCCTGCCGAGACCGACTCCCGCGCAATCTCGACGGCACCGTGGCCGTAGGCGTTCGCCTTCACGGAAGCCAGCAGCTTCGTTCCGGGCGCAAGCGCCCGCCGGAACGCCGCGATGTTCCGATTGAGCGCATCCAGCGAAATTTCCGCGCGGGTCGGTCGATAATATGCATCCATCCGGGTTTCACCTTCGTTTTCCGTTCTCCTGAACCATGCAATTATCGTATATGGTTCAATCCCGGACTGTCAAACGGGCGGCGGTGCTTCCAGTTGAGAATCATGCTGCTGTCGGTTTGTTTGAATTCAAAAAACAGGTCCCCTGCCAGATTGCAAGCGTGTCTTTGGTCAGCCGCGCCACATGCTCCGGAACCATCCGATCGAAGACATCCCCAAAAGAAATGGGAACCTGGCACCAGGTTCCCGATTTGTCATTTTTCCATTTCTTCCAGCACGGACCTTGCGATCTTCACCATCTCGCAGCGCGAATCAGAAGATCCCGAATGCGTCTCCGGCGTTTATTCACCGCCCGAAACGCGGATAACTTCACCATCAATATTGCCGTTAGCCCGGGATCCAAGGAAAACAACGAGATTGGCGATATCGTCCGGGACGCTGTGCTTCCGGGTCGGAACTTTCATCCGTTCCCGTTCCAGCATTTCTTTGGGGAATTTCTCCATCGCCTTCTCGGTCAACGTGAAGCCATGACGACATTGACATAGATCCCTTCAGGGCCCAGTTCCTTGGCCAGCGTTGCCGTGAGGCCGTGGATTCCCGCCTTGGCTGCCGTATAAGATGCGCGTCCGGGCATCCCGTCCTCCGCCAGACCGGAAGAGATGTTGACGATTCGTCCCCAGCCCGACTTCCGGATATAGGGCAGCGCTTGTTGAATGGTGAAGTAATAACCTTCCAGATTGGCCCGGATTTCCTGACGCCAACTCTCGGGAGGGACATCTTCGAAGGCAAGTTGACGGGGTTCCGGCCAACGGACAGCGTTGTTCACCAGCACATGAATCGAGCCCCATTTGCCGGCGACCGCTTGCACGGCCTGTTCCATCGAATGATCGTCGTTCAAATCATAACGAATCGACATCGCTTCGCCGCCGAGTCTTTCGATCTCGCGCACGACCCTGTCCGCCCCGCTAGCATCGCCGCGATACGTGGGCGCGACCTTCGCGCCTTCCGCGCCGAATTTTCTCGCCACGGCCGCTCCGATTCCGGAGGAGCCTCCTGTTACAAAGGCGACCATGCCTTTCAATCCCAAATCCACGCAAAGCTCTCCTTATCTAAAATGAGCTGGCAAGTTATATGTTTAGCCGAACTTAAATTTAGTCAGGCTAAACAATAGAAGACAAAAAAACGACTACTTCTCCTCTTCAAGCGAACTTTCGCTTTTCTTGAGCAGCATCAGCAGGATCGCCGCCTCCTCGGACGACAGGTTTTTCCGGACAAGCCGCTCGACTTCGCGGAGAATTTCCGCGCAGACGTTTTCGATCGACCTGCCTGTTTCGGTCAGAAAAATGCGGTTCACCCGCGCGTCATCCGCATCCTGCTTCCGTTCCACCCATCCTCCCGCGGCGAGCATATCCAGAACTTTCGTCAAGGAAGCCGGCCGAATGCACAGTCTCTCGTGAAGTTCCTTCTGCGTCTGGCCATCGCCGTGACTCCACAACAGCGACAGCACTTCGACTTGCGCCGTGGTCAAGCCGTATTGTGCGAGCCTGTCGTTAAAGAGATGTCCCGTCCTTTGATACATCTTCTTGATCCAAAAACTGATGCTTCCTTCCAAAGTCATCTCCATATCAATTAGCCACCCTAAATATATCGTACACCAAAATCCAGGCATTGTCTATAAGTTTCCATTCCGATAAAAAAAAGGAACCTGAGATCAGCTCCCTGACATCAGGTTCCTTCGATTCCGTTCATTTCTCCATTTCTTCCAGCACGGACCTTGCGATCTTCACCATCTCGTCCTCGGGCAGCTCGGCCGACGTCAGCCGGTATTCATATCCCTGGTACGTCCAGGTGAGCGTCTGCTGCACGTCGCCCGCGAGCAGCCCCCACGTATGGCCGAGATCGAGCATGACGCCCGGGACAAGCGCAGCGTCCACATCCTTCGGCTTCGTCTGGAACAGCGTGTAATTGTAGGTGCCGGTGAAGCGCATCAGCACGCCTTTGCTGCCGTCGGCTTGCGTGATGTCGGTGATGTCCTTGAGCGCGACGCCCTCGGGATAATAGGAAGGCTCCATCGGAACAAAATCGTCCGCCGCTTCGCCGCCTGCCGCCGCTTCATCCGGAACGGTGCCGGCATCGGTCTCGTCCGTCGCCGAATCATCCGGGCTGTCGCCGGGCTCCGCTTCATCCGTTGCCGATTCGTCCGGGTTGTCGCCGGGTTCCGCATCGTCCGTCGCCGATTTGTCGGGATTGTCGCCGGTATTCGCATCGTCCGTTGCCGTCTTGTCCTGATCGCCGTGGCTGTCGCGGGCCCCTTGTTCCTCCTGACCGGGAGCATCCGCCGATTTGTCCTGCTCTTCCTGCTGCTGAGCGGCTCCGAGATTCGCTTCCATATCGAACGCTTTGTCGTCGAACGCAACGTCGAATCTGAACTGGTCGAACGTGACTTCGACCATCACGTTCGCGTTCGCGTCGCTCACTTCCACCCGCTGCGGCGCGTACGTTTTCTGGTCGAGCCATATTTTCTGCCGAGCCAGAGATCCGTTCTGGTAGTTCGCCATGACGTCAAACACATACGATTCCTTGTCGATCGCGAACTGTCGGGAATTGTCGAGCAGAATGCTCTGCACCAGCGTCTGATACAGGTAAACCTGCCCCTGGTTCTGCGGCCAGTCGCTCTGGAAGCGGAAGCTCTTCTTCAGCTTCGGAGTCAGCACGAACACGCCTTCGTCGTTGCGCAGGACGATCTGGGTGATGTCCTTGGCGGCGTTGGTCAGCGCGACCCTGTAATAGGAAGGTTTCTTGTACCAGACTTCCACCTGGTACTGGAGCGGCTGCTGCCCGGTATGAAGCGTCATCGTCCCTTTGCCCTGATAGCTCTTCAAGCCGCCGAGCACGCCGTCCAGGTCTTTCACAACCGACTCGGCGCTTTTGGCTCCGCATCCCGCAAGGATGAGGGTGACGCACAGGACGACGGCTGCCGCCCACTTCATGCGACGCATTGGATCATCCCCTCTACACAGTGGTTTTCCGACTGATAACATGTCTATGAGGGGACTTGACCGATTATGCGGACAGGATTGACGAGCCGGGGCCTGGTTGAAGGGTGGAATGTCCGCGAGCGAGGGCATATACATGCAACGAGTGGTCGCCGGTGTGCACGCCGGAGACTGCGCTAAACGCTTTTTCAATGACATACTTGCAAACACGCGGCAAACCGCGATACGGCAAATTGTTCGCCCCTTGAAGCAAACGTTCGTTTGGATTCAAGGGCATGGGAAAAGGGAACCCCGAACGAGTTCCCTTGGATATCCTTTGGGAATAAGTTAGAAATTTTCATTTCATTCGAAACGCACCTTTGTATGAAAACAGCTCTAAAGCCACATCCATTTTTAGGATAAATACGTTATACCTGAATCCGTGATCATTCGACGAATAAATACAAGGAGAAAGCAGAGAAGCAAGCGTTTCGGCTTGAGCTTTCAGCAAATCGGATGGCTCCCAGACATCCTGTTTCAGATCGTCTTGAATCAGCAGCAGCATCCAGACGGAGTGGACGGCGGCATATTCGTAATAGGAGCGGATAAAGCCGGGCGGTTCTTCCCAACCAAGACTGCGCCTTGATGCGATGTAGGCGTTCAGCGCGGATTGTCTCAACGCATCGCTCGTTTGTCTGCAAAAGACAGGATGGGTCAAATCGAACAGATTGTACAGGTCCCAAAACGGCGAATTTCGATGGGCGTGTTCCCAGTCCAAAATGACAATTTCGCCGCCGGAAACGGCAATGTTGCCGCGATGGAAATCGCCGTGCGAGACGACCGTTTCGGAATAAACCATCTGTTTCGCTCCAAAAATGATCTGTCGCAGCGGGCTTATCCATTTTGACGGCATGCCGAGGCGGAGTAAAAGGCTTTCCGCCTGTTCCCGGTTCCCATGTCCGGCCGGACCAGTTCAGTCCGTTCTTCGCAAGGGGGTGGCAGGCAGTCGGCGAGGCGATTGTTCTCATTTTCTGGTCTTTTTTCGGCTGGGAGGCGATCTGCAACCTGGCGGACCGATTCGCGCGTCCGGAGAAGGACAAGGTCCGGAGCGCCATGATCAGTGCGGCGATCACGGGAGCGGTATTCCTGGCACTGAGCTTCGTGACCATCGGCAGCGGAACCTACGGAAGTCCGGAAACCGATTCCGTGCCCCTCGGCATCATGCTGGGCCGCTCCCTCGGCCTCGCCGCGCAATACGCCACGACCGTTCTGGCGTTCATCATTTGCACGGGCACCGTGAACGCGTATGTCGCCAGTCTGGCGCAGCTCGGGTATGCCTTGAGCCCGGACAAGGCCTTTCCCGCTTGGCTCCACTATCAACACCCGCGCACCGGAACGCCGACAAGGGTCGTCTGGCTGGTCGTTCTCTTTGCGTGCGCCGGCAATGCGTTTTCCACGCTGTTTCATGTTCATTTCACGCAATTGTTGTTTATTCCAAACTCGCTGGGGATGGTCGTCTATGTGTTGCTTGGCTGAGCGGACTGATTTCCCTTGTCATGCTGTGTGCGTTCATCCCTTATCTGGGCATTCACGTGATGCTGCCCATCCTGGTTTCGATCTTGTATATTTTGTATAAGAGAAAAAGCATGACAGGAACAATCGCGATCCGGCGCAACGGGACGAGGAGAGGCGACAGGCATGCGGATGCAACCTGAAAATCAGTGGGACGCGGTGATCTCGTGCCGCGCGGAATATGACGGGATCTTCTACTATGGCGTGAAAACAACGGGGATTTTCTGCCGTCCGTCCTGCAAATCGAAAACGCCGAAACGGGAAAATGTGGATTTCTTTGCCAGCGCCCGGGAAGCGATGGAGAAAGGATACCGCCCGTGCAAACGATGCCGACCCGACCTGCTGGAGGCGGCGTATGATCCCCATGAGCAATGGGTTCGGGAGGTGCGTGAACTGCTGGAAAAGGAGTACCACAGCATGTGGACGCTCGACAGGCTGGCCAGACGCGTGGGCATGAGCGCCTTTCATCTGCAGCGGATGTTCAAGAAATATACGGGGGTCAGCCCGAAACAGTATCTGAACCGGATTCGCGTGGAAGAGGCGAAACGTCTGCTGGCGGGCACCGGTCAGACGATCACCGAAATCTGTTTCGCCGTCGGCTTCCCCGGACTCACCCCGTTTTACCAGGTTTTCCGCCGGATCACCGGCCTGACTCCGCGGGCGTATCGGAAGCTTTGCTGCCGCAAGTAAGCGGGCGAAGACCCGCTTACGGCTTCCGCCGCGGGGCGGGCCTTCGCGCCTTCAGCTCCAGTTCTGGATTTCGATGAAATTGCCTTCCGGATCGGCCGCATACACGACGGTCAACGTCCCGATTCCTTCGTACTCCCGGGTGACGACTTCCCCGAGCGGCTTCCCGCCGTGCTCGATCAGGCGGTTCAACGTCAGTGTCAAGCTAGCGTGGGCAGTCATTTAAGATGCTTGGAACGCGAACCCCAAAGGAAACCTCTTCCTTGTAAGCGCTTTGCTTCGTTCTTTCATCAAATAAAAGTGATTTGTCAGAATTTTTTGCCATTATCCGCGAAGAGCTTTGAGTGCCATACCCGTTGTGCTGCTTTGCTTCGGTCCTTGCAGCATGCGAATCATTCCAGCGATACAACCCTTGACTGGTTGCGTCACGTTCTTGAGCAATTGCCGCATGTTTATTGGCTGTTGTGACGTTGCTTTGCATACTCGCATGTCCTTCAACCGTTCTTACAACCATGCCGGCTTCTTTAATCCTCATCATTGTCCACAGCATCGCCCTGACGCCTCGCTCACTCCAACTGTACCCGCCACGCTTCGTCCGCTTGGCGAATATGCGCATCTGCGATTCCGCGCTTCCCATCGGGCGCATACCGCTTGTGTCGATCCCCTTCACCTGGAGTGTTTTTCGGTAGTCGTCCAAATGCTTCTCGTGCCGCTTCAGATAGCTTTTATACTGCTTCCAATCCTTCCGGTTCTCTTCCGCTATCTCTTGCTCCGCTACGCTTTCTAAGGCCGCTATAAGCGCGGCTGCGTCCTGTTTGGCCAGCGACCGTCTCACGGTCTCCCACACCTTCGGTAAATGTCCGACAAAACGTTTCAAATCACGCGCCACATGAAAGCGGTCCAGCATGTACAGGCATTGGTGAAAGTAGGATGTACATTCCCCGATCCACCCCGCGCCGTCTCCGTTCACCACAAGCCACGTGTTCTCGTCGATTTCGTAACGCTCCACCAGAAAGTCCCCGAACCCTTCCCAGAAGTCGCCGCCGCTCGTATGCAGGTAATGCTGTTTATTCTTCAGCCGCACTCGCTTGCCGCTCTTCTCCCAGCCTTCGTGTACGACAGCGATTGCGTTCTCCATCCCACGCTTCTTGCTCCGCTGCAGCTTCGTGTATAGCCCATCCACTTCCACGAACAATACTCGCGCTGGGCGTCGCTTCACCTCAGACATCGGCTGTTCCGCACGCTCAATCAGTTTTTCCCTGATCGCTTGGTGGCTCAGCACATTGTATCCCAGGAGCTGCTCCAGCCGCTTAGCGCTGTCCCGGTACGACGGTCCTTGGCTCGCGAATGCGATTGCTGTCTCTTCCAGATGCGGACTGACTTTCCCTCGCCCTTTGAATTGCAACAGCTGATCCAGCAGATACACGTGTTTGCCGCTTCTACGGTCACAGTACAATCTCCGTTTGAAGCGCACGTTCCCAAACACCGTGTTGACGCTTGTTTCACGCTCGTCCTTTACTCGATAATGCTCTCGGTCCCGTTGCTCCAGGATCTGCTGATCCTGTACCTCCAGCACCTGCTTCATCGCACGAGCGAATTCCTCCTGCATTTTCCGAAATATCCATTGCTCAATCTCTTTCATTGTCAGCATTGTTGTGGTAATGTTGCTCACAGGAGCTTCCTCCTTCTTGGTGTGTTGTGGACAAACATCACTTTACCAAGGGAGAAGCTCTTTTTCTATGTCCGCTTTTTCCAATTCCTACACCCACGAAGATTTTACACTAACCGCACATTGTTGATCGGGTATCTCGATTGCTATACTCAATTATAATGGCGGTCAGGAGGGATTTTGTGAATCATCAGACAATCAGAGCACAACTGATGGAATTGGCGGATGAGCAGTATCGGAAGTTCTCGTCGTCGCTGATCCCGAACATCGGCATCGATCGCATCCTGGGCGTCCGGCTGCCGGCGCTGCGCAAGCTGGCGAAGTCGATCGCGAGAGGCGATTTGGGCGATTGGCGCGCCTATCTCCGGCACACCGACAATCTCTATTTCGAAGAGACGATGCTGCAGGGGATGGTCATCGGTTACGCCAAAGCCGATCTCGAGGAGAAATTGCGCCATGCGGCCGCATTCGTGCCGCGCATCGACAACTGGTCCGTCTGCGACAGTTTCTGCAACGGGCTGAAGTTCGCGAAGGAGCACAAGCAGCGGGTATGGGAGTTCCTGCAGCCGTATCTGGCCTCCGACCGGGAATACGAGATTCGTTTCGGCGTCGTCATGCTGCTCCAATATTTCACGGATGACGAATATCTCGACCGCGTGCTGCAATGGTTCGACCGCATCCGGCACGAGGGCTACTATGTCAAAATGGCCGTCGCGTGGGCCGTCTCGGTCTGCTATGTCCATGCCCCCGAGCGGACCATGGCGTATTTGCAGGACAATGCGCTGGACGACTTCACCTTCAACAAGGCGCTGCAGAAAACCATCGAATCGCTGCGCGTCGATGCGGAAACGAAGAATATGCTGCGCGGCATGAAGCGCAAATCGGGAACAGCACGCCGTTCATCTCAACACTGACAACCTGTGTCCGTGTTGTCGTTTTATAATCGAGCCATGACCGGCCGAAGGAGGGATGGCGGAAGTGGCAAGCTCCGTTTTCAGACAGGCTGTCAAGGAAGCGACGGGCGTCTCGTGGGAGGCGTGGATCGCAAGGCTCGAGCGGGAAATCGACCCGATGTGGCCGCACGATCAGATGAAAAATCATATTTGCGAGACCTGGCGGCTCACGGACGAATGGGGCGAATGGCTGGCCGTTCTGTACGGGCAAAGGCTGGGCCGCACGCCGGTCGGCGTCACGAAGGACGCGGGCGTGCAGATCGGCGTTCGCCGGACGCTCGCGGCAAGCAAGGAGCGGATATGGAACTTCATGCTCTCCTCCGGCGGACGCAAGCTCTGGATCGGCAGCGTCCCGGAATTCCGATTGGAGAAAGGATTCGAGTTCACATCCGCGGAAGGCGTGACGGGCAAGCTGACGGTCATCGAGCCGCTCCGCAAGCTGCGGATGACCTGGAAACGGCCGGAATGGGAGCGGCCGTCCCGGCTGCAGCTGTATGTCCTGCCCGCGAGCCAGGGCAAGACGACCGTCGCGATCCATCAGGAAATGCTCGAAGACGTCTATATCCGGGAATTGATGCGGCGGCATTGGGAAGAAGCGCTGCGCAGGATCCAACAGGAAACGGAGGGAGCGCCGTGAACAAGTACAGCCATATCGATCTCCGGGTGAACGCTTGGGAGAAAGTCCGCGCGTTTTACGGGCAGCGGCCTTGACCGGGTTTCCGCCGTTTTCCCGCCCGCTCCGGATCGGCCGGCTGCCTTCCGTCCCCGTGCGGGCGGTTCGCCTCTTTTGCCGCCCTTTTTCCTGCAGCCCGGGAACAAGGCGAAAGTGATCCGGCCCGGGGATCTGCGCAATGCGCAAGAATCTGGTGCATTTGTGCACCAGATCCGCCCATTACGCGCGCCAACTGCCCCGATCTGGTGCATTTGTGCACCAGATCCGCCCATTACGCGCGCCAACCGCCCCGATCTGGTGCATTTGTGCACCAGATTCGCCCATTACGCGTGCCAACCGCCCCGATATGGTGCATATGTGCACCAGATTCGCCCGCTCGCGCGCCAACCGCCCCGATCTGGTGCATTTGTGCACCAGATCCGCCTATTACGCGCGCCAACTGCCCCGATCTGGTGCATTTGTGCACCAAAAAAAAGGGAACCCGGCTATTCCAGGTCCCCTTGACGCTTCATGCCTATTGCGACTCATCGAAACTTCCGGTTTGAAAATACCGCGCCAGCTTGACGACGAGCGAGCCGATCCGCTGGTCGGAAGGCTGAAGCACCGGCGCCACCCCTTCCTCTTCCAGCGCCTCCGCCGTCACCTTCCCGACGGCGGCCGCCAGCACGTCTCCCGACAGCCGGCTGCGCAGCATCTCCTTCATCCCGAACCGGCCGGCCATCTCGAACAGATAGCGCACCTGCAGCGCGCTCGTGAACGCCACGGCGTCGAATTTCCGCTCCTGCAGTTCTTCCAGGAACGACCGGATGTCGGATTCCGGAGGAGGCACGTGGATATAGGGCATGAGTGTCTCCACGACCGCTCCGTTGTCCTCCAGCCATCGCAGCAGCCGCTCGGGCCGCTCCCCGTGAAGCTGCACGACGACCTTCCGTCCGTCCAGCTGCGGCGCTTCGCCGAACGCGCGCATCAGACCGGCGGATGTGCCGTCATCGTCGGATACGGCCGGCGAAATCGCCCATTCCTTGAGAAACTTGCGCGTCTTGTAGCCGCGGGCGGCCACCCGGGCCGCCCGGAGCAGGCGGAGCCAGTCCCACAGCATGTCGGATTGCCGCGCCACATCCAGCAGCCGCTGCGCCCCCTGACCGGTGGTGAAGATCACCCAGTCCGCTCCTTCGTCGATCACACGCCGCATCGCCGGTCCGATCTCCTCCTCGTCGGTCAGAATCGTCCCTTGGGCGGGACGGATGTACGCCACGCCGCCGAAATTGGCCACCAGCTGTTTCACCTCGTCCTGCTTGCGGGCGCCGGTAACCGCGATCTGTTTTCCCTCAAGGCTGAGCATCTCTCTCCCCCCTTTCACGTCAGCCGAGACCCAGCAGCCGCCGAACTTCGAGCGGCAGCGGGTCCGCCCGGAACGACTTGAGGCTGTACACCGCGAATGCGCGGGTGACCGGGTTCAACGACCGGTCGGGCACCGCGAGCGAGATTCGCTGCATCAGGGGGGAGCCGTCGAGCTCGAGCTTCTTCACCTTGCGGCTCCTGAGCTCTTCGCGGACGGCGGATTCCGGAAGGAACGCCGCCCCCATGCCGGCCAGCAGCATCTGCTTCATTCCGCTGACGTGATCCATCTCCATCACATGCGCCGGCCGGAACGCCTCCTGCCGGAACCGGCTCTCGATCAGATCGCGCGTGTCGTCGTCGCGCCTGCCGACGATGAACGTCTCGTCCCGCAGATCGTGGAGCGATACCACTTCCCGGGACGCGAGCGGATGCAGCCGGTGCACGAACAGGTGAAGCTCCTCGCTGTAGAGCGGCACCAGCCGGACATGCGGCCTTGCGGCCGTGCCGTGCACAAACCCCAGGTCCGCCACCTGATCCTGCAGCCATTCAAGGATCGCCGGCGTCGAGCCGGTCAATACCTGGATATGCACCCCGTTCTCCTGCCGGTCGAAGCGGGCCAGCAGATCCGGCAATGCGCAGGTGTTGAACATCGAGGTTCCGGCAATCTTCAGGGAACGTTCGAACGACTCGTGCTGCAGCCGGGTCAGTCCGGCCGCCAGCACCTGGAGCGCCCGTTCCGCATAGGAGCGGAACACTTCGCCCGCAGGGGTCAGCACGGCTTCGTGTCCGGCACGGATGATCAGATGCTCGCCCAGTTCCTCTTCGAGCTGCTGCATGCGGGCGGTCACCGTCGGCTGGGAAACGCCCAGCTTGCGGGACGCCCCGACGAGGCTCCGTTCCGACGACACCGCCATAAACGTGGTCAGTTGCTGCAAGTCCACTTTCCTTCTCCTCCCCGCCGATTCCCGCCGTTCACGAAGCGAACGCTTCCTGCAGCAAGTAATCCCTGAATTGCGCCGCCACCCGGCGCATCGGGAGGCTCCGGTGGCTGACCATGTAGGCGTCCCGATGGATCGGGAGCGCCGGCCTCAAGGCAGCCGTCCGGAGCCGGCCGGACTTCACGTCCTCTTGAACGGCAAGCAGCGGGCTGAAAGTGTAGCCGATGTCCCGGTACACGAACTGCTTCATGGTCTCCGGATGATCGGCGGTCACCGCCTGAGGAAACGCCGTCTTCTGCCGGGCGAACCACTGGCGGATCCGCCCCCATTCATCCGAAGGCTGGCCGGGGGCGATGAGCCGGTGCTCCGTCAGATCCCGGGCCGTGAGCACCCCCTTGTCCGCGAGCGGGTGCCGGGGAGAGAAAACCGGGATCACGGGCGATGAACAGATTTTCATCGCCTTGACCCCCTTGTGGACGACCGGCCCCTGAATCAGGCCGATGTCCACCTTGCCGTTCATGACCCAATCGATGATGATCGAACTGTCCGTAAGCATCACGTTGGTGTGGACGTCCGGATATTTTTCCCGGTACAGCGCCATCACCTGCGGCAGGAACCAGGTGCCGATCTCCGCGTCCGCCGCAATCAGCGCGGGCTGCTCCCGCGACTTCAGACGCTTCACCTCGGCCGCGCCTTCCTCCAGCAGGTCGAGCGACCGCATCAGGTAGCCGAGCAGCAGCTCGCCCTTGGGCGTAAGGGCGACACCTTTCCCGGAGCGCTCCACCAGATTCGCGTCCAGCTCCTTGCCGAGCGCCCGGATCCGGCTGTTCACGGTCGACGGGCTGACCCCCATCGCCTCGGCCGCCCTCGAAATGCTGCCATGTTCCGCCACACATACGAACGTCCGGATCTGATCAACATCGATCTTCAAATTCGACAACATGCGCGCCGTTCATCCCGCTTCTGTCCAGTTTGCTTCATCGAGTAGAATATAGATCTTGCCGCCTTCGATTTCAACATCATAAGTCCGTACGCAGCCGCGGTCCGGCGCCTGCACCCGGCCGTCCGTCACATCGATTTTCCAGTCATGCAGCGGACAGAAGACGTACTTGCCGCTGACGATGCCTTCCGACAGCGGACCGCCCTTGTGGGGGCAGCGGTTCTCGATCGCATGGAACGACCCGTCCGACAAATGGAACACCGCGAACTGGCGTCCGTTCAGAAACACCGACCTGGCGCCGCATCTCGGAATGTCCTCCGCGTTTCCGATCCAGTATCTGGGCATGGTCCTCTCTCCTTTCGCTCCGCCTCAGCCGATCGTGATCGGTTCGAACTGCTTTCTGAGCTCGGGGTTTTCCACCCGTTCCTTCCACGGATCCTTCGTCACGGACAGCGCGACGTCCAGCCGTTCGTTCAGCTCCCGGCGCGTCTCCGGATCGGCCAGCACATCCTGCACGTGCTTCAGACCGACGCGCTCGATCCAGTGCGAAGTCCGTTCCAGGTACTGCGCGTTCTCCCGGTAATATTGGAGAAAAGCCCCCGACCATTCGAGCACTTCCTCCGGCGACTTGACCGTCACGAGCAGTTCCGCCGCCCGCAGCTCCACGCCGCCGTTGCCGCCCACGTAGATCTCCCAGCCGCCTTCGATGGCGACCACGCCAATATCCTTGATGCCGGACTCGGCGCAGTTCCGCGGGCAGCCGGAGACCGCCATCTTCACCTTGTGCGGCGTGTACAGCCGCTCGAACTTCCGCTCCATGTCGATGCCCATCTGGATGGAGTCCTGCGTGCCGAACCGGCAAAACGTCGAACCGACGCACGTCTTGACCGTCCGGATCGCCTTGCCGTAGGCGTAGCCCGACGGCATGTCGAGTTCTCCCCAGATTTTCGGAAGATCTTCTTTCTTGACGCCGAGCAGGTCGATCCGCTGGCCGCCGGTCACCTTGACCATGCGCACGTTGTATTTCTCCGCCACGTCCGCGATCTTGCGTAGCTGTTCCGGACTCGTCACGCCGCCGTACATCCGCGGCACGACCGAGAACGTGCCGTCGTTCTGGATGTTGGCGTGAACCCGCTCGTTGATGAAGCGGGAATCCGATTCGTCCTCGTAATCTTCCGGGAACAGCATCCCGAGGTAGTAGTTGAGCGCCGGACGGCATTTCGAGCAGCCTTCCGGATTGCTCCAGCCGAGCACGTGCATCACTTCGCGGGTCGAGCGCAGCCCTTTCGCCCGAATTTCCCGGCGAACCTCGTCATGCGACAGCGTCGTGCAGCCGCACATGCCCGCCTTGACCGGCGCCGCTGCCGCGGACTCGCCGAGCTCGCTGAGCATATGCTGCAGAATCTCCGCCACCTGGCCCTTGCATCGGCCGCAGGAACGGGACGCGTTGGTGCAGCCTTTGATCTGCTCCACCGTCGTGCAGCCCCGGTTCCGGATCGCGTCCACGATCACGCCCTTGGACACGCCGTTGCAGCCGCAGATCATCTCGTCGTCGGGCACGGACGCCCAATCCGTGCCGGCCGCCGCTTCATCGGCGCCGCCGAACAGACTGAGCTTGCCGAACGCGCTGATGTCCGCCCGCTTGTGGATCAGGGAGAAAAGCTTCTGCCCGTCCGATGTGTCGCCGAACAGCACCGCGCCGACCACCCGATTGCCCCGGACGAGAATTTTCTTGTATATGCCCTGGGCCTCATCATGGATGCGGATGGCGCGCGTATTGCCTCCGTCCCGGAACTCGCCCGCCGAATAGACATCCACGCCGGACACCTTGAGCGAGGTAAACGTGACCGACCCGGTGTACGGGTCGGTCGGCACGCCGGCGAGATGTTTCGCCAGCACCTGCCCCTGCTCGTACAGCGGCGCCACCAGCCCGTACACGATCTCCCGGTGCTCCGCGCATTCGCCCACCGCGTAGATGTCCGGATCGCTCGTCTGCATGTAGTCGTTCACGACGATCCCGCGGTTCACCTCGAGGCCGCTTCGCTTGGCCATCTCCACATTGGGCCGGATGCCGACCGCCATGACGACGAGATCCGCCTTCTCGGTCGAGCCGTCCGCGAACATGACGCCCTTCACCCGCTTGCGGCCCATAATTTTCGTCGTCTGCTTCGACAGCAGGAAACGCATGCCCTGCTTCTCCAGTTCCGCCTGCAGCATGATCGCCGCCGTCTCGTCCAGCTGCCGCTCCATCAAGTGGTGGAAAATGTGCACGACCGTAACGTCCATTTTCAGGTTGAGCAGCCCTCTCGCCGCCTCGAGCCCGAGCAGACCGCCGCCGATGACGACCGCCTTCCGGTAATGGCGGGCCGTCTCCATCATCGTCTCGCAATCCTTGATGTCGCGGAACGCGATGACGCCTTCCTTGTCCGCACCCGGCAGCGGCAGCATGAACGGCAGCGACCCCGTGGCGACGATCAGCTTGTCGTAAGGGATTTCCCGGCCTTTGTCGGTCAGCACCCGTTTCCGCTGCCGGTCGATCAGTGTCGCTTCCTCGCCGGTGTGCAGCGTGATGCCGTTCCGGCTGTACCATTCATAGGTGTTCAGGAAAATGTCATCGATCTTCTTATTGCCCTGCAGCACCGAGGACAGTTGGATGCGGTTGTAGTTCGGATACGGCTCCTTGCCGATGATCGTGATCTCGTACAGGCTCGGATCAGCTTTGAGCAGCTCTTCCACCGTACGGACTCCCGCCATGCCGTTGCCGATCAGAACCAGCTTTTTTCTCATAAGAAATGCCTCCCGTTATCATTGAAATGGCTTCAGCCGATCCGGTATACCGGCTCATCCGCGCGGACGTCCCGGGAGTAGAGCACGGTTGCGCCCGACCAGTGAATCTGTTCGAGCAGGTCGACGACGCGGCCGATCACCACGAGCGAAGGAGCCTTGAAGCCTCCCAGGGCGGCATCCTCCGCTGCATGTCCGAGCGTCGTCACGAGCGTCCGCTGTCCGGGCATCGTGCAATTCTCGATAATGGCTGTCGGCGTGTCCGCTTGTCGGCCGCCTTCTATCAGAAGGTCGCAGATGAGCGCGAGGTTTTTCATGCCCATATAGATGACGAGCGTGTCCGCCTGGGCCTGGCGCATGATGCGATCCGGGTCGACCGCCGGCTCGCCGCATTGCTTGTGTCCGGTGATCAGCGTCACCGACGAGGCTCCCGCCGTCCGGTCGGTCAGCGGAATGCCGGCGTACGCCGCGGCCGCCGCGGCCGCCGTCACGCCCGGCACCACTTCGATCGGCACGCCGTGCCTCCGGCAGTAGGCCGCTTCTTCGCCGCCCCGGCCGAAAATGAACGGGTCCCCGCCCTTCAGCCGGACGACGCGCTTCCCTTCCCGCGCCTTCCGCACCAGCAGCGCGTTGATCTCCTCCTGCTTCATCGCGTGGCCGTGCGGCGATTTGCCGCAGTAGATCCGCTCGGCGTGCTCGCCTGCTTCATCCAGGAGCGCGGGACCCGCCAGCCGGTCGTACACGATGCAGTCCGCCTCCCGGATCAGCTCCAGCCCGCGGACGGTGATCAGCTTCTCGTGCCCCGGTCCGGCGCCGACCAAATAGACCTTGCCCGGCCCGCCGCTCATTTCGCTTCTACCGCCTGACCCGCGGTCGGCAGGGCGGCGGCGGTTGCTGCGGGCTTGACGGCCGACGCTTCGCGCGAGCGGTGGGCGGCGTACATCGCCATGCCGGTGAACAGGAGCCCGCCGGCCAGGTTGCCCAGCAGCACCGGGATCTGGTTCCAGAGCCACCAGTCCGCAACGCTCACATCGGCGCCCAGCATCATGCCGGCCGGAATGACGAACATGTTCACAACCGCGTGTTCGAACCCTTGCGCGAAGAAGGTCAGAATCGGCAGCCACATGGCGACGATCTTGCCGGACGTCGAGCCGGACGTCATGCCCATCACCACGCCCATCGTCACCATCCAGTTGCACAGGATCGCCTTCACGAACACGATCCCCCATCCGGACGCCCCGAGCGCCTCGTAAGCGATCGTCTTCGCTTCCGCCGCCTGGATGAGCCGCTGGGCCATGGCCACGTCCATGTTGCTGCCCATCGCCGTTACCGCAATGCCGTACAGACAGGCGTACATCGCGCACCCCAGCAGGTGGCCGACCGACACCCACGCCCAGTTGGCCAGCATGCTGCCGGCCGTCGCTTTCCGTTCCTTGACCGCCAGCGGGATCAGCGCGAAGTTGCCCGTCACGAGTTCCATTCCCAGCAGTACGATCATGACAAAGCCGACCGGAAAGAGCAGCGCACCGACAATCGGCGTCGTCTCGAGCGCCACCTGGAACGCAAGCGTGGTGGCGAAAGCCAGCAATGCGCCGCCCAGAAAACCGCGCAGCACCAATTGGCGCGCCGGCAGCGCCGCCTTCCTGGCCCCGGCCTCCACCATCTGCTGCACGATCAGATCCGGCCTCACATACGTCATGTTCTCTCTCACTCCCATCCCTTATTGTGTTATAATTGTTTGCACATGATTATAAGATCTGTTGTCGTGATTTTCAATACGCATATCAGAAAATTCGCTTTTTATTTTGTTTATGGGGTATAATGGGTGTCTGTTTCTGGTGTCAACCTGCTTTGTTGGCCCGATAAGCCGTGATACAATTCTATCGTGTAATGTTTTATTACATAAATGTTGCCGGGAAGCACGGCGGCATCATGCTTTCCATGGATGGGATACAACCGGAGATCGGCTGAAAAACAACGCGAAGCAATTCACAATAACTCAACTTTCGCAGTATGAAATGGGCAAACAAGCCTTGATGTAGTTGGGTAAAGCTGCAATCCATTGCTGGAGTTGACGTTGAATCAGAGCCGAAAGCTTTTTTCCTGCTTTCGTTGCGATTTCGTTGATCAGATCGAGCAGTTGCTGCAAGGCGATCGCCCAGTCCAACGTGCCAA
>NZ_QEWA01000062.1:0-35122 GCF_003390775.1 Thermobacillus sp.
CGAACATGGAGTCGTCGACGATGAAGACGGTGTCCCGATTGGACGACGTAAGCACGTTCACCTTCTGCACCGTCGCGACGCTGAGCGACGTCAGAAAACGACGCCAGGCAAAGCCTGCATGGTTGAGAAAACGATAGACGGCATCCTTGCCGGGAAATGCGTCGCCCTTGCTGCTCTCGAGCAGTCGGAACCAATTCTTCTGGTGAAACAGCAGAACGAAGACGAGTTGGAACAGCCGAGCACAGCTAAAGCCGAATCGCTTACGGAACCCGGCTTGCTGAAGATGTTTCAGCACTTTCAGTTCTTGAAAAGCAGGCTTTAATTCATTTGGCAGTTGATTCAGGTCGGGCTGATGGTCTATCATGATGGAAGACACCTCTTCTGTCTGGTAGTGATTGCTTGTCACTCTCACTTTACCAAACGAAGTGGTGTTTTTCTATTTGTGCAAGCTGGCTATTCAACAGACCTTAAGCCCGCTCTACAATTGGTTTTACATTGATTTTCTAGGTGCGAAAGTTGAGTTACTATGAAATACCTGATGAATTGTATGAATTGATTTTTAACAGATTTGGAAATGGCACAATTAATCATTAACTAATTGCACCTGTATAACACCAGACAGTTAATTTATTATTAATCCCAATATTGATGCCAATTATAAAATGGGGTGTCATTTGTGAAGTTGATTGAAGTAGAAACTGACGAAGAAATTAACGCAACATGCTCTCTAATGAAACAGTTGCGCCCTCATCTGATAGAAGAAACCTATCTGAAAACGATCAGACAATTGCAGGACGAGCATGGGTATCGATTAATTGCCATATTTGAAGACGGGAAAGCCAAGGCTGCTGCCGGATTTAGAATCTGTAGCTCGCTGGCCTGGGGTAAGTATCTGTATGTTGACGATCTGATCACGGATGAACAGAATCGATCAAGAGGATTTGCAAAGTTGTTGTTTGATTGGCTCGATGAAGAGGTGAAAAAGAATGAGTGTGCAGGCATACATTTGGATTCAGGGGTACATCGGCATGATGCACATCGCTTTTATTTGAACAGGAAATTGAAAATAACTTGTCATCATTTTGAAAAGACCTATTGACGAGGTTCAACGGATATGAACACACGGGGCATCATTCTCGAAGGCCACTCCAATGCCGGCAAGACTTCGCTGCTCAGAGCATTGAAGAGATACCACGCCAATGACGAAGATTCAGAGTCGAGCATCGTGGTTCTCGGCGAGCATTATTCGCAGGTCTTGCAGAACGTCCAAGGAAAGCTGGTCCGGCTGTCAAGGGAACAGCATCTTGAACTGCTGAACAGCAGAGTCGAAATGCTGGAGAGCCTGAACGATTGGGCGAATTACTTGGGCCCGTGGCGCAGAAAATCCCGCGGGTTGTTCTTTATTCTCGAACGTTTCCACCTCAATCACAGAGTGGCTTTTCCGGATTTCGATGATACAGAAATTACAAGCATAGAGAAAAGATTGTCTGATCTCGGCGCCAGATGCGTGCTGCTCACGATCTCACCCGAAATCGTTGAAGAACGAATCAAAAGCAGAAACCTGGCCGAGTGGGAAGGGAAATCCATCCAGGAAGTCGAAAAAGCCTGCAAAGAATTGCTCGAAGCCCAGGACGCACTTCGGACGCATGCCGGCAAATCCCTTACACCCACACTTGAAATCAATACGGATGACAAGCATTGGGATGAATATGCGAGAATGATCATGGAAGACAGCGACTTTAGATGACAGGTGAAAAAAATGAGTGCTCGGCCAAACATCAGACTCCGTGCCGCGGGACTGCTTCAACGGGAGAACCGGATCCTGTTCCAGCGAAACAAGAAAGGCGATGCGTGGGTGCTTCCCGGAGGACGGGTGGAAGTCGGGGAAACGTCGGTTGAAACCCTCGAACGGGAATTCATCGAGGAACCGGGAATGCGTGTACACGCAACGCGGATTCTGTGCATGATTGAAACCTTCAATGCCTACGGGTACGAAGGGCTTCACGAAATCGGCATCTACCATGTGGTGACGGCTGACGACGAAACTCCCGTGAGCGATTCGCCCTTCAAGGGCAAAGATCCGACGGTGGAGCTGACGTTCAGATGGATTCCCGTGGACGAGATCGAACGGCACAAGATTTACCCCAGGGTTTTGAAAGACATTCTCACTAACTTGCCCGGTGAAATGAAATACTATGTGAACGACGACAAAGAAGTATGAAGCGGCTCAGGGGGGTACCGGTACACCGGCGACTTCGTCAGCCTCGTCGATCAGCGAAAAGAACCTATAAACAGGGAAATGAACGTCGAGTACACCTTGCAGCTCGAGAACTTCCATCCGGCCGAAGAGGTGTTCGCGAGATACAACAGCCAATTTCCTGAAGACAGCGGATACCGGCACGTTGAACTCACGAAGAGGACCAAGATTTACGAGTACAGCGGCAACGTCAGAGAAGCGGTTCCCGCGGAGAACCTTCGCCAATCCGGGAAACTCGAACTATGGATAACGCCGCATGAACAGTCCGACCATATGATCGAAGCGGTCGAGATTTACATTTTGAAAGATTGAAAAAATCCGGACCGGAAAGAAGGAGCGCCATGAAGTACAAATACCTGCTGTTCGATCTCAAGATCGGCATCACGAAATCGGTGCAGTACGCTTTGAACAAGATCGGCGACCGAAAGCACGATATCATAGGCGCGAACAACAACGGCATTGACTCGATCAGCGCCGGGTACGGCTACGGCAGTGAAGAAGAGTTGCGGGGAGCGGGCTGCACTTTTTACATCACGGAACCGCGGGAGATTTTGAAGGTGGTATCGCAGAAGCCGGGAAGCGGGGGAATCTTGTGGGCAAAATCGATTACAACGGCCGCACGTTCCGATCGGTGTCCAATACCGACAACGGCGATGTGAGCCGGGAGACGATCTTTTATTACTCGCAACAAGGCGATGTCGTGACGGCGACATATTCGGGCGGCGGGATTCTGGCCGGCAGCCTCATTGCCGTCGTCGACGAGCAGGGCGTCTTGGACATGCGCTACCTGCATGTCAATGACCGGCGCGAATTGATGACCGGGACATGCGTCTCGAGGCCGGAAATCATGGCCAACGGGAAAATCCGGTTGCACGAAGAGTGGCAATGGACCTGCAAGGACTTCTCGAAAGGGCGATCGGTGGTTGAAGAGTTCTGAAGATTTAACGAGGGAGAATTTTGAATGATCAAAGCTTTCATCTTCGACATGGACGGCGTCATCATTGACAGCGAACCGCTGCATTTTGAAGTGGATGAACTGACGGGCAGGCACTTCGGAGCCGACGTGAGCAAGGAATATCTCGAACGATTTGTCGGAATGACGAATCCCGAGATGTGGCGAATCATCCGGGAAGAACACGGCATCCCCCATACGGTCGACGAGATCATTGACATGTGAAGTCACCCGGGAGTCGGCTCGCGCAACATCCGCGGGAAGCGGCGGCATGTTAATTTTTGCAAACCCCATTTATTGGTGACCCATGTCACATTAATGAAGGCGCAAGGGCGGTACACTGATGGCGAAACCCTCAATCTTTCCGAAAGGGGAGGACGGAACATGGAAGAGGCGTTCAACGGTTCCGAACGGATCGGCGACATCGTGGCCGGATTTCCCGGCGCCGGCAATCTGATGAAAGAATACCGGATCGATTTCTGCTGCGGCGGTAACCGCACGTTGTCCGCGGCGCTGGAACAGCGGCAGATTGACAAGAAGGCCTTCCTCGAACGGCTGAATGAACTGTACCGGCAGGCTCAGGCGAAAAAGACGCAAGCAACGGACTGGCGCGAAAAAACGTCATCCGAACTGATCGACCATATCGTGCAAACCCATCATGCCTATCTGCGCGAAGAGCTGCCGCTGCTCAGCGAGTTCGTCGCCAAGATCTGGCGGGTGCACGGCGAAGCGCATCCGGAGCTGGAAATGCTGCATGACCGGTTCCATCGCATGAAGGAAGAGCTCGAGCAGCACCTGGTTGCGGAAGAGGAAGCGTTGTTTCCGCTGATCCGCAAGGCCGAACAGTCGGGAGCGCAAGTTGCCGCTGCGGAGGCGGCGAAGGCGATCGAGGAGATGGAAGACGACCACAGCGCGGTGGGCGATTTGCTGCAGGAGATGCGTGAGATTACGCGGGACTACCTGCTGCCGGAGGACGCGTGCCGGACGTACACCCTTGCCTTCAGGAAGCTGGAAGAGCTGGAATCGGACATGTTCGAACACATCCATCTGGAAAACAACGTGCTGTTCCCGCGATACAAAATCGCAAGCGATGCCCATTGAAAAACCTTGTGAAGGAGTGAACAAAATGGAACAAAACTCGCATCATTGCGGCGCGGCGATGTTCGGAGGACGGGGACCGGCGAAACTGTGCGAGCCGCTGGCCCGGCTGCAGCTCGAGCACGGACCGCTCCGGGAGCAGATGAACGCGTTCGCCCGGGAGGCGGCGGAGATCGGGCAAGACGGCGGAATCACGGATTGGAGCGGCCGGCTTGCGGAGTTGAAGCGGAAGGTGGACGCCTTCGTCAGCGAGCTGGATCCCCATTCCGAGCGCGAAGAAGGGACGCTTTTCCCGCTCATGGCAAAATACATCGGCAGGGAGACGGGGCCGATCGCGGTGATGGAATATGAACACGATCTGGCCAAGGCGAACCTGAAGAAGTTCCGCGAAGCCGTGGAACAGCTCGAGGGGGCGGTGGATGCCGAACGGGCGAAGGACATCGCGTCCTACGCGATCCAGGCCCACGCCGTCCTGACGGAACATTTCATGAAAGAAGAGAACGTGCTGTTCCCGATGGCGGAAAACATACTGAATGAGGAAGAGAAAGCCGAGCTCGACCGCGCCGTCGGATTAGCCTGAAGTCTTCGGATTCAGGCGGCGCTTGAGCCAGTCCCGCAGCACGACGGCATGGTTGTGGACGGGATCCTTCGCGGCATAGACGAGCGTGACGGTCTGCCCGCGGGCTGTCTCGCAGATCCGATCGGCAAGGCCGAGGCGAAGGGGATCTTCCGACAGTTCCCGCTCATAGCTGGAAGCAAACTCCTCAAATCGCTCCGGTCGGTGGCTGAACCAGGTGCGCAGTTCGGGACTCGGGGCGATTTCTTTCATCCATTCGTCGATGGATGCCGCATCTTTCGAAACGCCGCGCGGCCAGAGACGATCGACCAGAATGCGCACGCCGACTCGGAAGGAATTGGATGAAATACAAGATTCGGCTACAATGAAGAGAAAGGAGTTGATGCCCATGGATGTGTTGGCGACCATTGAGAAGCGCCGCGAGATCACGCAGTTCAAGCCTGATCCGATTCCGCGGGAGATCATGGACAAGCTGTCCCGGGCGCTGTACCTTGCTCCGAGCGGCAACAACCTGCCTTCCCGCGAATTCATCCTCGTCACGGAGAAGGACATGCTCCGAAAGCTGACGCCGACCACGCCGTATATGCAATGGCTCGAGCAGGCCGCAGGCGCGGTCGTCATCATCGCCGATCCGGCGCTTAGCAAGTACTGGCTGCAGGACGCGTCGATCGCCGGCGGGTTTGTCTGGCTGACCGCCGTGTCGCTCGGGCTCGGCGCCGCGTGGGGCGCGGTATATCACGCCGAGGATGCGGCCGAATCCGCCAAGCGTGAGAAGCATGTCCGGGATCTGCTGGGCATCCCCGACAAATACAGGGTCGTGGCGATCATCGGGCTGGGATACCCCGCCGTGGAGCCGCCGCCGAAAGAGATGTACCCGCCGGAGCGGGTCTTCCATGAGGAGAAGTTCACGTCATGAGAACGATCGGGCTCCTGGGCGGCATGAGCCGGCAGTCGACGATGGAATACTATCGGATCATCAACGAAGAGGCGGCGCGCCGGCTCGGCGGCCTGCATTCCGCGAAGATCGTGCTGTACAGCGTCGATTTCAGCGAGATTGAGGAGATGCAGCGGCGGGGCGATTGGGAAGCCGCAGGAGCGCATCTGGCGGAAGCCGAGAGCGCTGTTGAGATGGCATTGAACGGCTGACATGCCGAACACTCCCCGTTTGAGGATGCTGCCGCGTGGATACCGCGCCGCAGCATCCCGCTCTTTCCCCGGCATCTGCACCGTGAACCCCCCGCCATAACGCCTTCTGCAAAAAAATCTCAACCCCGCAAAAAAATCCAATCCCCCGAATGCCCGAACGCAAAATTGTACGATTGCCTGCAAACCGCGCCGCCCTTACCCTCGGAGTCGGGAGGGAGCAACTTGCCGACGAACGAGAGACACACGAACCCGCAGGCGGGCGGGCAGGCAGCCCGACAAGCCATCCAAATGGAAGCGCTTGATCGCGGACTTAGGGGCGTAAAGACGGAAGAAGGCATTTTCCTGAGCTGGCGCCTGCTCGGGTGGGAAGCGGCCGGCCATACGGACCGGGGCATGGCCGGACCGTCCTTCCGCATTTACCGGGACGGCGTCCGCATCGCCGAAGTCGAACATTCCACGAACTATATCGACAAAGACGGAACCGTCGACTCGCATTATTTTGTATGCGCTGTCATGGACGGGCGGGAGGAGGGCTGCAGCCGGGAAGTCCGGCCCCGGCCCGTACCATACTTCGAAATTCCGCTGGCGAAGCCCGCGGACGGCGTCACGCCGGACGGCAAGCCGTACACGTACGCGGCGAACGACATGAGCGTCGGCGACGTGGACGGGGACGGCGTGTACGAGTATTTCGTGAAATGGGATCCGTCAAACTCCAGGGATGTGTCCCAGACCGGATACACCGGCAACGTCTACATTGATTGCTACCGCGAAGACGGTACGCTGCTCTGGCGGATCGACCTCGGCGTCAACATCCGCGCGGGCGCCCACTACACCCAGTTCCTCGTCTACGACTTCGACGGCGACGGCCGGGCGGAGCTGATGTGCAAAACGGCTCCCGGAACGAAAATCATCCGCTTCGGTCCGGACGGCTCGCCTGAGCGAGAGGGATACATCACCATGCCGCCGGAAGACGCGGCGGCCGGGTACCGCCATACCGATGACTACCGGATGAGCGCCGCCGATTACGCGGAGCATGTCACCCGGATGTTCATGAACTGGCATGAGCATGAAGAAGTGAAAGCCGGCCGCTGGCCGGACCGGGTGGAGACGGCGCTCGGCTGGGACCGGCAATTCCAATATCCGCTGTCCCGCGAGGACGCGGAGCAGCTTCGCGACTACTTCTTCGATGTCTACGCTCCGGGCCGTACCCCACGCAACCGGCTGCGCGAATTCGAAGGCTTCGTGCTGAGCGGACCGGAGTACCTCACCGTCTTCCGGGGCGATACGGGCGAAGAGCTGCAGAAGATCCGCTACAAGCCCGGCCGGCACGACGACGGCCTGATGTGGGGCGACTATTCCTGGTACCGGATCGAGCCGGGCAACCGCGTCGACCGGTTCCTCGCCGCGGTCGCCTATCTGGACGGAACAAGGCCGTACGCCGTTTTCGCGCGGGGCTACTACACGCGCGCGGCGGTCGTCGCCTACCGCTGGGACGGCCGGCAGCTCCATGAACATTGGAGCATCGACAGCGGCTGGGTGCCGATGAACAACCCGTTCCATGACACGCTGCACGCGGAGGACGGGCTTGATCCGGAGTACGGCCCGCTGGCGGGGCAGGGCGCCCACTCGCTCGCCGTCGCCGACGTCGACGGCGACGGATGCCAGGAGCTCATCTACGGCGCGGCGACGATCGACCACGACGGCACGCTGCTCTACGTGTCGCGGGGCGAGATGCCGCCGGAGAGCGCCGCGCCGGGCAGCCTCCGAAAGCTCGGCCACGGCGACGCGCTCCACGTCGCGGACATCGACCCCGACCGGCCGGGGCTCGAAATCTTCATGGTGCACGAAGGCGGACGGCACGCCCCGTACGGGTTCGCGCTGCGCGACGCGGCGACCGGCCGCGTGCTGTTCGGCGCCCCCGCCGAACAAGACGTCGGCCGCGGCATGATCGGCCAGGTCGATCCGCAGCATCGCGGCCTGCAGGTGTGGTCGTCTGCCGACCACGCCGGCCGCGAGCCGTTCGGCCTCATGACGTGCCGGGGCGAACGCATCGCCGTCACGACGCCGGGCACGAACATGAACATCCGCTGGGCGGCCGACATGACGACGCAGATCATCTCCGGCACGTTCGATGAGCCGGCCGCCATTGACGACTGGCGGCGGGGCCGGCTGCTGACAGCGCACGGCACCCGCACGAACAACGGCACGAAGGGCAACCCGTGTCTCGTCGCCGACCTGTTCGGCGACTGGCGGGAGGAGCTCGTCGTGCGCACGGCGGACAGCTCGGCGATCCGGATCTATATGAGCACCGAGCCGACTGGCCGCAAGCTGCACACGCTGATGCACGATCCGCAATACCGGGTCGGCATCGCGAACCAGAACGTCGTGTACAACCAGCCGGCCTATCCGAGCTTCTATCTCGCGTCGGATATCGACTGGGCGAAGGTGCCGGTCCCGGACATCCATGCGCCGCGCGCCTCCAACCCGTCCGACAGGGAGGTGACGGCCGGATGAAGCCATCCGCGACGACCGCCGCCGCGCGGCCGATGAGCCGAACGGGCGGATCGACGAAGTGGGGCCGGCTCTGGAAGAACCGCTGGCTGTACGCGCTGCTCGCCCCCGGACTGTTCTATTTTCTCATCTTCAAATACGTGCCGATGTGGGGGGTGCTGCTCGCCTTCCAGAACTTCTCGCCGTTCCACGGCTTCTGGAAGAGCGAATGGGTCGGGTTCGAACATTTCCGCGTCTTCTTCACGAACCCGGAATTTTTCATGCTGCTGCGCAACTCGCTCACTCTGTCGCTTTACAACCTGCTCTTTTTCTTCCCGGCGCCAATCATCCTGGCGCTCTTGCTCAACGAAGTGCGCATCGCCCTGTTCAAGCGGACGATCCAGACGCTCGTCTACGTGCCGCACTTCATCTCGATGGTCATCGTCGCCAGCCTCACCTACGTCTTCCTGACGACGGAGGGGGGCCTCGTGAACGAGCTGCTGCAGCAATATTTCGGCTTCAAGATCCGCTTCCTCACGAGTCCGGAATGGTTCCGGCCGATCATCGTCCTGCAGACGATCTGGAAAGAGTGCGGCTTCGGCACGATCATCTTCCTCGCCGCGCTGGCCGGCGTCGATCCCGAGCAGTACGAGGCCGCGATCATCGACGGGGCGAGCCGGTGGCGGCAGATGTGGCACATTACGCTGCCGTCGATCCGCAGCACGATCGTCATCCTGCTCATCCTGCGCATGGGCGACGTGCTCGACAACGGATTCGAACAGATCTACCTGCTGCTCAATCCGCTGAACCGCGAAGTGGCCGAAGTGTTCGACACCTATGTCTATTTCATGGGCATCACCCAGGGCGCGTTCAGCTACAGCACGGCGGTCGGCCTGTTCAAGTCGGTCGTCGGCATCATCCTCGTCATCGGGGCGAACTGGACGGCGAAGAAATTCGGCCAGTCCGGCATCTACTGACGCGCCGAAGCAGCGGAGGTGCTTGTAACGATGAGGCAATACCGTACTCTGCCCGGAACCATTTTCGACATCTGCAACTATCTGTTCCTCAGCCTGTTTGCGCTTGCGGCGGTGCTGCCTTTCATCTACGTCTTCGCCGGCTCGTTCGCCTCGGACGCGGAGCTGACGAAGCGGGCGTTCTTTCTCATTCCGGAAAAATTCACCGCCGCCGCGTACCGGTACATCTTCTCGACGGACACGATCGTGCGCAGCATCGGCGTCTCGGTCTATGTGACGACCATCGGCACGCTCATCAACCTGTTCTTCACCGTGACGATGGCGTACGCGCTCTCGAAGCGGGAGCTCGCGTGCCGCAACTTCGTGCTCAACCTCGTCGTGTTCTCGATGCTGTTCGGCGGCGGCATGATTCCGACCTATCTCGTCGTCCGCGAGCTGCAGCTTCTGGACACGTACTGGGCGCTCATGCTGCCCGGCGCGATCAGCGCGTTCAATCTGATCATCGTCAAGAACTTCTTCCAGGAGCTGCCGGCGGAACTGGAGGACGCGGCCAAGATCGACGGCTGTTCCGATCTCGGCCTGCTCAGGCGCATCGTGCTGCCGCTGTCGATGCCGGTGCTGGCGACGTTCACGCTGTTCTACGCCGTCGGCCATTGGAACAACTACTATTCGGCGCTGCTCTACATCAACGAACCGTCGAAATGGCCGCTGCAGGTCATCCTGCGCCAGATCGTCATACTGTCCCAGATGGCGGCCGGCGATCTGAACGCGATGGACCCGAACTTCGAACAACCGCCCGACCAGTCGATCAAAATGGCGGTCATCGTCGTCGGCACGGTTCCCATTCTGCTCGTCTATCCGTTCCTGCAGAAACATTTCGCGAAGGGCGTCCTGCTCGGATCGGTCAAAGGGTAACGGATATGCGATACCATTTTACAATCAGTTCAGGGGAGGTTCTCGCACATGAGAAAAGCGAAGAAATGGGCCGTCGTCCTGACGGCGCTGCTGCTGGCGCTCAGCGTGCTGTCGGCCTGCGGCGGCGGCAAGAACAACGGAGGCGGGAATTCCGGCGGATCTGGCGATGCCGGCGGCACTTCAAGCTCCACCGGCAGCCAGACCGGATCGAACACCGGGTCGAGCGAAGACAACCAGGCATCCGAAACGGAACCGCCGCTTGAAATCAGCATCATGCTGCCGATCTTCAAGACGAACTATCCGAGCGACGACAGCCCGGTCGTGCAGGAGATCAACAAGCGGGCGAACGTGAAGCTGCATCTCGAATGGGTGCCGAACTCGTCCTACACCGACAAGTTCAACATCACGCTCGCCAGCGGCAAACTGCCGACGATCATCTACGTGCCGGACGTGAAGAACCCGAACTTCGTCAACGCGGTGAAGGCGGGCGCGTTCTGGGAAGTCGGCGAGAAGATGAAGAACTACCCGTACCTGTCCCAGGCGAATCCGGTCATCATGAAAAACTCCTCGATCGAAGGCAAAAACTACGGCGTCTACCGCGGCCGCGCACTCGGGCGCAACGGCATCAACTACCGCAAGGACTGGCTCGAGAACGTGGGGCTCGAGCCGCCGAAGACGATCGACGACTTCTACAACATGCTGAAGGCGTTCAAGGAGCAGGACCCGGACCGGAACGGCAAGGACGACACCTACGGCATGGTGCTCGTCAAGTGGACCGGCCAGTGGGCGAGCGGTTTTGACATCATCAAGCTGTGGTTCGGCGCGCCGAACAAATGGGGCGTCGTGGACGGCAAGCTCGTGCCGGAGCATCAGACGCCGGAATATCTCGAAGCGCTCCGCTTCATGAAGAAGCTGTACGACGAGAAGCTGATCAACCAGGACTTCGCCGTCTACGACTCCGCGAAGTGGAATGACCCGGTCGTGAACGGCCAGGCCGGCGTCATCGTCGACGTCACCGACAACGCGGCGCGGCTCGACGATGCCATCCACCGCGCGCTGGCGCAGGAAGGCAAGGATCAGCCGGACGTCCATTTCGTCGACAACATGATCGGCGTCGTCGGCGACCACGGCCTGCGAGCCCTGCCGACCTCCGGCTTCGCGGGCATGCTCGCGATTCCGAAGTCGGCGGTCAAGACGGAGGAAGAGCTGGACCGCGTCCTCGCGTTCCTCGACAAGATGAACGAGCCGGAGCTGCAGACGCTGGCGGGCTACGGCATTGAAGGCGTCCATTATACGCTCGAAGACGGGTACATCGTCCGGATCGACGATCCGGTGAAGCTGGAGTCGGAAGTGGAAGGGCTCAACCAGATGCTGCCGTTCATTCCGGAAGACCAGGGGCTGAAGGTGAAGCAGACGCCGCTGCGGCAGAAGACGGCGGAACTGCAGAAGGAAGCCGAGCAGTACGTCGTGCCCAACCCCGCGGAGCCGTTCATCTCCACGGTCTATTCGCAGAAAGGACAGCAGCTTGACAATATCATCAACGACGCCCGCATCAAATATATTGTCGGCCAGCTTGACGAAGCGGGACTGCTCCAGGCGTTCGAGACGTGGAAGAAATCGGGCGGCGACGATCTGGTCAAGGAAATGAACGAGCTGTACGCCGCGGCGAATCCGTAAGCCGCGCGGCGGACGGCAAATCCGGGCCGCGTCCTTCATGGGCGCGGCTTTTGCGGATTGGCCGGGCACTCCCCGAAAAACCGGAAAATCAACCGATTCTGACGGAAAAGTGAACACTTTTCCGCGCCGGGATGGGGTACGATCAAATAAAAAGACGCGCGGGGAGAGCGACCGACGGAGGGGAAGCGGGGGATGGACGCGTGGTGAAGCGGATCTTCAGCCTGCCGGCACGGATGGCGTCCGGCAGAGGCCATTTCTATCGGCGCAGCCTGATCTTGCTGTTCGTCGTATCGGGCGTGCCGGGGCTGATCATCGGCTCGCTGGTGTACGGGCTGACGGCGGGCCGCGTGGAGCGCGAGCTGCTGGACAACCATGTGCGCCAGATCGAGCAGCGTTCCGTCAACCTCGACAACCAGCTCGGCAATCTCGAGCTGCTCTTGTCCCACTGGGCGTTCGATCCGAAGTTCGACTACCGGCTGCGGGAGACGGATTTCATCCGGGAGTTCGACGTGACGCAGGAACTGACGCGGACGCTCGTCGCGATGCAGGGGTCGAACGCCATCGTGAAGCGGGCGGAGCTGTATGTGGGCGGGCAGAGCCCGGTTCTGCTTCATCCGGAGTACATGGCGGTCGACGAGGCGACGGCGGCACGCTACGAAGCGCTGATCCGCTACCGCAGGTTCACCTACTGGACGCACCGGGCGTTCGATCCCTCGCGTCCGGACGAACGGGAACCGGCGCTTGTCCACCATATCCCCGCAGGCAGCCTGGAGCCGTTCGGCGTGCTTGTCTTCCGTCTCGATCCGGACCGGTTCGCGGATCTGCTGCGCACGCTCGCGCCTTACGACGAAGGCGAGACGTTCACGTGGGATCCGTCCGGCAGCTTCTGGCTGTCGGCGGGCGGAAGCGCGGAGGATTCGCCGTTCGTCCGCGCGCTGCGGGAGCGGGTCGAAGCGTCGGATGAGCCGTCCGGCTCGTTCCTGACCGAATGGGAAGGGCAGATGTATGCCGTCTCCTACGGCACGCTGTCGCGCATCGCGAACGACTGGCGGTACGTGTCGGCGTCGCCGATCGGCAACATTACGGCACCGGTCGTGTTCATCTCCAAAGTCATCATGCTGGTCAGCCTGGCCGCGCTGCTGCTCGCGGCGCTGCTGGCGTGGCTGGCGTCGCTCCGCATCTACTCGCCGGTGAAGCGGCTCGTCGCGCTGCTCGGCGGCGGGCAGACGGGTCATTCTGGGGACGAATTTTCGCTGTTCGAGCGGGAATGGCGCGATCTGAACCGCGAGCGGCTGGAGCTGCACAACCGGATCGCGGAGCAGCTTCCGTTCGTGAAGCACGGCTTCCTCCATCAGCTCCTGCAGGGGCATCTGCACGCCTACTCGGAGGCGGATCTCCGCCGCCGCATGGAGCGGCTGCTGCGGGGGACGGAAGGCTGCCGGTTCGTCGTCGTCTACGTCCGGCTGATCGGCATGCTCGGCGGCGAAGGGAAGTTCCGGGACGGGGACGAAGGGCTCGTCTCCTTCGCCGCGGCGAATCTGCTCGAGGAATTGGCCGCGCCGCGGTTTCCTCGCAGCGAGACGATCCACTTCCACGACATGTCGGCGGGCGTGCTGGTGTTCGTGCCGCCCGACTTGTCCTGCGCGGATGAGATCGAATCGTTCTGCGCCGAAGCGGCGGCGCGGATCAACCGCGTGCTGCATCTGCACGCGGTGATGGCGTTCGGCGAGCCGGTGCCGCGCATCCGGGACGTGCCGCTCGCCTTCGAGCGGGCGAAGCAGGCGGCCGGATTGCGCCTGCTGGACAACGCGAACCAGATCATTCGCATGGAGCGGGAGATGGCCGATCAGGAGGAGGCCGCCGAGCTGCGCTATTCGTTCACGCTCGAGCGCGAGCTGCTCCAAGCGCTGCGCACCGGCGACGAGGACGGCGCCCGCGCCCATCTCGAAGCGTTTCTCGGCTCGCTGTGCAGCGGCGGTGCGAAGGAGATCGACGTACAGCAGGGCATGCTGCAGCTGCTCGGCCAGGTGCAGCACGCGATGATGGCGTCGGGCTTCCATCCGCACCGCCTGTACGGCGGAGCGAATCTCTACGCCGAACTGTCGCGCCTGCGGGAGCCGAAGCAGATGCTGCGCTGGTTCATGAACCGGGTGCTCGCGCCCTATTTCCGCGAGTGGGCGTCCCGCGCGGACGCCCGCGTGAAGCGGCTGGCCGGGCAGGCCGCCGAATATTTGCACCGCAACTACATGCGCGACATCTCGCTCGAGAGCTGCGCGGACGCGCTCGGCACGAGCCCGTACGCCTTGAGCAAGGCGTTCAAGGCGGCGACGGGTACGAACTTCATCGATTACCTGACCGAGCTGAGGCTGGCGAAGGCGAAGCAGCTGCTTCGCGAATCGGAGCTGAAGATTCACGATGTCGCGGGCATGGTCGGCTATCAGCACAGCTATTTCAATCGGATTTTCAAGAAGCTGGAGGGCATCACGCCGACCCTGTACCGGCAGCGGAGCCGAAACGCTTGAAGGCGGGAGTTCCAGGTGCGGGGGTGCGCGTGATGATTTCTGAAGGAGGCGCTCAGGATGCGACATGTGGATGCGGAACCGGTGCGGGCGGCCGAGCTCGACATCCGCGCCGCCGGCCCGCGCTGCCGGATGCTGCTCGGCGATCTGGACGGGGACGGCCGGATGGAAATGGTGCTCGCGCAGCCGGACAACCGGCAGGATGTGCGATACATTCCCCATCAGGTGCAGGCGCTCACGGCGTTCGACCTGGACGGCAGGCTGCTGTGGCAGGTCGGGCGGCCGGACCCCGGCGCGGGCGGTCCGGGGTCGGACTATCCGGCGCAGATCATCGACTGCGACGGCGACGGGCGGCTCGAAGTGTTGTGCGTCATGGACAGCCGGCTGCTCGTGCTCGACGGTCGGAGCGGCCGCGCGAAGGCAAGCCTGCCGCTGCCCGCGCCGCACGCGCACGACTGCATCATCCCGGCGGACCTGACCGGCCGCGGCTATTGCGGCGAGTGGCTGCTCAAGGACCGATACCGGAACGTCTGGGCGGCGGACGGGAGCGGGCGCGTTCTGTGGCACCATGAAGGCAACCCGGGCCATTACCCGTGGGTCCGCGATCTCGACGGCGACGGCAAGGACGAGGTGTTGGCCGGCTATACGCTGCTGGATCACGACGGCCGGCCGCTGTGGACCTGCGAGGGCCTCACGGAACACGCCGACTGCATCTGGGTCGGCGACGTGAACGGCGACGGGGAGGCGGAGATTGCGATCGGCGGCAGCGCCGTCGTCCTCTGCGACCGGCACGGCCGCGAGCTGTGGCGTTACGAAGGCGCGGTCGAGCCGCAGCATCTCGCGATCGGCCGATTCCGCCCGGATCTGCCGGGCCTGCAGATCGCGGGCGTCGACCGGATCGTGCGGGAAGATGACGGACGCGGCCGCCCGGGGCGGGACGCGCTGTTCCTGCTCGATGCCGCCGGGCAGCTCCTGTGGAAGGAAGCACGCCGGACGCCGGGCTGGCTGACGATCATGGAGCCGCTCTCGGGCTGGGCGGAGGACGCGCCGGACTTCATGCTGGCGTACCGGCGCGGCGGCGGGCTGCCGCCCGCGCTCTGCGACGGCCATGGGCGGACGGTCTGCGCCTTCCCGCTGGACGGCTATGCCGCCCATGCGGACCTGGCCGGTACCGGCCTGACGCAGGTCATTCTCTATCACGACGAGGCGGCGGCCGTGTTCGCCAGCCGGGGCGTGCGGCTTCAGGCCAGGCCGGGAGCCGGGCCGCTGCCGCAGCCGAAGCGGCTGTCCCACGCAACGCTCTATCCCGGCGGCGAAGTTTGACAACACTTTCTGCGAGGAGAGTGAACATGTCCGATCTGAGCGCGTTCACCTTGTTTCTGGCGGGCGACTCGACCATGGCCGACCAGCCGGCGGATGTGTATCCGCTGACCGGATGGGGGCAGATGCTGCACCGGTTCGTTCCGGCCGATATCCGGGTCGCCAACCACGCGATGTCCGGCCGCAGTTCCCTCAGTTTCATCAACGAAGGGCGGCTGGACGCGATCATGCGGGAGGCCGAGCCGAACGACTGCCTGATCATCCAGTTCGGCCACAATGACGAGAAGATGGAAGATCCGAGCCGGTACACGGACCCGGAAGTGACGTACCCGGCGATGCTGCGCCGCTATCTCGAAGCCGCCCGTTCGCGCAGCATGCGGCCGGTCCTCGCGACGCCCGTCCAGCGGCGGACGTTCGCGACAGGCGGCACGCTGTACGAATCGCACGGGGCCTATCCGGATGCGGTGCGCAAGCTGGCCGCGGAGGAGGGCGTACCGCTGCTGGACCTGGCGGCGAAGACGAAGGAGCTGTACGAGCGGCTCGGGCCGGAGAAGTCCAGGTCGCTGTTCGTGCATGCGAAGCCGGGCGAACTCCCGAATTACCCGGACGGTGCGGAGGACAACACCCATTTCAGCGAGCGCGGCGCGCTGCGCGTGGCGGAGATCGCCGCGGAGGGACTCGCGGAGCTGGGCATCCTTCCGTATGTGCGCCGGCCGGCTTGATGCGCGGTGGTTATCCGATTAAGCGGGAAGGATTTTGCTTGTGCGGGAACGAAATGAACGGGGAAGCGTTTGCTGAGCGCACCATGCGGAGGGATGAACGATGCCGAGAATCGTGCTCGCTTTTCCGGAAGGGCGGCACAAGGCGCTGACGATGAGCTATGACGACGGGCGGGAAGCGGATCGGCGGCTCGTCCGGATTTTCAACGACCACGGCGTGCGGGGGACCTTCCATCTGAACGGCGGGCTGCTCGGCGAAGGCGGGCGGATCGGCGCGGAGGAAGCCGCGTCCCTGTACGCGGGCCACGAGATCGCGGCCCACACGCTGACGCATCCGACGATCGCGCGCTGCCCGAAGGAGACGATCGTCCACGAGATCATGGAGGACCGCAAGCGGCTGGAGGAGATTACGAACGAGCCGGTGCGCGGCCTCTCGTATCCGAACGGTTCGCACAACCGGCTGATCCGGGACATGCTGCCCCATCTCGGCATCGCCTATTCGCGCGTCGTGCCGTCGACCGGCGGGTTCGGCATGCCGGACGACTGGTACGAATGGATGCCGACGTGCCATCACAAGGACCGGCTGATGGAGCGGGCGGAGGCTTTTGTCGAGCTGCACAAGCGGCAGTATCTGTACCTGATGTACGTGTGGGGCCACAGCTACGAATTCGACACGGACGGCAACTGGGATCTGATCGAGTCGTTCTGCCGGTTCATCGGCGGCCGGCGGGACATCTGGTACGCGACGAACATCGAGATCTTCGACTATATGCAGGCGTTTGAGCGGCTGCAATTCTCGGCGGACTGCCGCGTCGTCCGCAACCCGAGCGCGTCGTCCGTCTGGCTGTACGCCGACGACCGGCTGGTCGAGGTGCCCGGCGGCGCCAAGGTGGTGCTCGATTAAGCGGTGTTGAGGCGCTGCAGCGCGGCATCCCCGCTGCAGCGTCCCGGCAATTTGAAGGAGGATTTCGGCATGCGGAGAACAGCGGCCCGTCCCCATGGCGGATGGCCGGCATGAGGCTGGCGGCGAAGCGGCTTGCGGCGTATTGGCTCGATTTCGTGATGCTCGCCGGCGTGCTGGGCGGGATGCAGGGGTTGCTGTACCTGGCAACAGGAGGGTTCCCGTTCGACCGGTTCAAGGCGGGATACGAGATCGAACTGTGGGTGCTGGCGACGATGTCGGTGCCGGTGTGGGTCTATTTTATCGGAATGGAATACAAGCGGGGACAGACCATCGGCAAAAGGCTGCTGCAACTGAAGGCGGCGGCTCGGGACGGATCGCGCCTTACGCTGCGTCAGGCGTTCCTGCGGACGATCGTCCGTCTTCTGCCCTGGGAGCTGGCGCATCTCATCGTCCTGGTGCCGGAACCGTGGTGGGACGCCGATCCCGCTTATCCGGGGCTCATTTACATTCCGAACGGACTGATGCTGCTCTATATCGCCGTGCTGGCGACATCGGGAGGCCGGCGGACGCTCCATGACGCCGCGGCCGGCACACGCGTGCGGGACGCGGGCCGGCCGGATGCTTACCCATCCGAACATTACCGTTCATATTCAAAACGGCATCGTTTTTAAGCTTTCGAAAGCAAAGTTTGACATCAGCCATTTGCGGGAGCGTACATCAGCTATCCACGGGGATGAATTTACATACTACTCGGATCGTAAACAGAAATACTTTTTATGGACAAAAGGGTTTGTATCATGGATCAATGATATAGCGAACTCAAGATCGAGGGGCTGCATCCACGATCATCTCCGCAGATGACGGTTGATAGCCCCTCTGTTTACATCATCGCTTCGCCTTCGCGGATCGCGTGCTGCGCCAGCAGGCGCATCGTCACGTCATCCATCGGCGGGTTGGAGAGGCCGAACCGGACGTCGCGGTACAGCCGCTGCAGCGGATGGCCCAGCGACAGGCCGTGGGCGCCGGTGATGCGCAGCGCCTTGTCGACGACCGAGATCGCCGTCTGCACGGCGAACGATTTCGCGGCGGCCATCTCCGCCGGATACAGCTCCGGATCGTACGCGCCGTCGTCGTATTTCGCCGCGACGGCGTACAGGAAATGCCGCGCCGCGGTGAGCTCCAGGTCGATGCTGCCCAGATGCTGCCCGACGTTCGGCGCATACAGAATCGGTTTGTCCAGCGAATTCGGCTGATACGATGCGGCGAACTTCAGCGCTTCGCGGCGAGCGGCCAGGGCGATGCCGAGATAGCAGGCGGGAACGTGCAGCAGGAACGGGTTCGGCGCATGGGTCGGCTGCCTGGAAGTCCGTTGCACGCGCGCTTCCTCGGGCACGACGACGCCGTCCAGCACGAGATCGTGGCTGGCCGTGCCGCGCATGCCGACCATGTTCCAGGTCGGCTCGATCCTCAGGCCTTCCGTGCCGTTCGGAATCAGAAACTCCGTCATTTCGCCGGTGTCCTGCATGACGGCGGTGACGATGAAGTAATCCAGCACGGGCGAGAACGTCGCGAACGTCTTCCGTCCGTGGATGCGGTAGCCTTCCGGCACCTGGACGGCATAAGTCTGGGGCTTGCCGCCCCGGGACGGGCTGCCGGTTGCCGCCTCGGACGCCATTTTGTTGATCAGCGCGCCGCGCTTGACGATATCCTCGCAGATCCGGGCGATCGTCTCATCCGGCCACGGCTTGCGCTGCACGAGCTCCGACAGCACGCTCACATGCCACCCCATGCCGAGCGCGGTCGCCGGGTCGCCCTGGGCGATCCGCTCCTGGTACAGCACCATTTCGTAGACGGTCATGCCCTGTCCGCCCCATTCGCGGGGCACAGGGTATGCCGGATATCCGAATTCCCTCAACGCTGCCACGAACCGTTCGGAAATGCGGTTCTCCTCATCGGCGGCGTGCGCGTCCGCCATGAAGCGGTCGGCCAGTTCGCCGAGCCGGGCCAGCCGGTCGCGCTGTTCGTCGGTCCGCGCGAATGTATCCATGTCTCATCACCTTTTCCGTCAAAATTCGTTCCCATGACCCTGGTCCAATGTATCCATCTCCGTTCCGCCGATCCAGACGCGCAGCAGCCCAAGCGAGGCATCGAGCAGCAGCACATCGGCCCGCTTGCCGGGCTTCAGCGAGCCTGCAAGGCGGTCCATGCCGAGTTGGCGGGCGGGATTGGCGCTCGCCATCCGGCTGGCATCCGGGACGGATACGCCGACCTCCCGCACCAGATAGCGGAACGCGTCCAGCATCGTCAGCGTGCTTCCGGCCAGATGGTCCGAATCGCGCAGCCGGGCGACTCCGTCCCGCAGAATGACGGACAAGCCGCCGAGCGTGTATTCGCCGTCGGGCATGCCCGCGGCGGAAATCGCGTCCGTGACGAGCGCAACGTTGGCGATCCCTTTGGCGCGCAGGAGCAGCCGGATGCCCGCGGGATGGACGTGGCGGCCGTCGGCGATGATCTCGGCCATGATGCGATCGTCGGTCAGCACGGCGCCGACGGTTCCCGGCTCGCGATGGTGATAGGGGCGCATCGCGTTGAACGTATGAACGGCATGACGCAGCCCTTTGTCGGCAGCCGTCATCATTCGGGCATACGAGGCATCCGTATGGCCGCAGGCAGGCACAATGCCATGATGTTTCAGGCGTTCAATATACTCCAGCGCACCGTCCAGTTCAGGCGCGAGCGTCTGGATTTTGATCAAGCCGGGATAGCGGCTGGTCCATTCGTCGAGCCAGTCCGGGCGCGGCGGCACGATATGGTCCGGGTTTTGCGCGCCTTTGTGCCGCGGGTTGATGAACGGTCCTTCCATATGAACGCCCAGCAGCTGCGCGTATGGCATGGGCGAAGCCATGAACCGATGGACGGCTTCAAGCATCGCGTCCAGCCGGGATTTCTCGACGGTCAGCGAGGTGGCCAGCATGCCGGTCGTTCCGTGCGCGGCGTGAAAGCGGGTGATTTCGCGCAAGCTTTTCTCATTCGCATCCAGAAAATCGCATCCCGCGCCGCCATGGACATGCAGATCGATAAAGCCCGGCAGCACCCATCCCCCTGCACCGTCGATCCGCCGCGCCGTCTCCGCTTCGGGCGGAGGCGGTTGATCCGCAGCGCCGATGGCGGCAATCTTTCCCTCGCGCAGCAAAATCCAGCCCCAAAGCCCGTCGCCGTCTTCCGTCACGATGCGCGCATTGGCAATCAAGGTTTTCTGCATCTGTGAATCCAACCGCCTTTTAAGCTCCATTGCATTCCATTATACCATGCATGGCATATGGAATAATTTGAACAAATTCGGGAAAGCGAACATCTCCTGCAACATCCTCCGCCTCCTTCCCGTCTGGGAGGTAAAGGATCGGAAGAAGGGGGTTCGGGCGATGGGCAAGGGATCGTGGAAGAAGCGGCGTCGGTACGCCGCGCTGCTGCTGGCGTTCGGCCTGCTCGCCGGATGCGGCGCAGGAGCGGGCGGCGAAGGGGATGGCGGCCTTGGAGACGAACGGACGTGGGCGGCGGGGAGCGGCGAACTGTCCAGCCGCATCGGCAATCCGGACAATGCCGTGTCGGCTCCCGCGAACGATGCCGGCAATATCGCCGCCGAAGAATGGTGGACCCTCGCGGGGTACGGCCAGCCGACCGGCAAATGGTTTCTGCAAGACGGCGCCGGCCATCTCGGATACGGCTTGACGGCCGGGACGCACCGGCCCGGGGATGCGGTCACCGTGGAACTGTTCGCGCATGAGGCGGATTTTCGTCTGGACCGCGACATCCGCATCCGGCTCACGGAGCTGACGGACGAACTGGAGCCGGCCGCGGTCATCCTCGATACGATCGTTCATGCGGGGCCGGTCGGCTCCCATGAAGTCGTCTATACGGGCACGCTGCCGGACAAGTTGAACGCCCTGTACGTGCTGGGCGCCGAGATCGTGGGCGAGGACGGCGGGACGGAAGATACCCGCGCCGCCCTGATCCGCGTGCCGGCGCCCGAGATCAACGCGTCGGTGCGGTTGGACCGGACGGTGTACGGCAGCGGGGAGGAGACAGCCGTCCTGGCGGTGATGAACGCCGGACCGACCGTTCTGACGTTCGGCGTGGACTACCATATCGAGAAAAAGGTGGACGGCGAATGGCGCATCGTGCCGCTTGATCTGGCGTTCGACAGCATCGGTCTCATGCTCCAGCCGGGCCAGCAGCATGAGCTGAAGGTTCACCTCGGCGGACTCGGTCCCGGGGAGTACCGGGTGGTCAAGCCGCTCCGGGCGGAAGGGCTTGATCTGACCGCGGAGCTGGCGGCGGAGTTTACGATTGAATCATGAGACAATCGGCATCGGGTCGCGGAGGTTCCGCGCACCCGGTGCCATTTTCATTTGGATGACCGTCCGGATGTGGTGTGGTAAGATGGGAAGCGATCATTTTCCAAATCAGGGTGGTGAAGACAACTGCATATGCATTTTCTTTGGGGCAATGTTGTGGTTTTACTGTTCTGGCTGATCGGACTGTTGGTCTTGTACACGGTCATCTATCTCGCAGTCAAGCATGCGCTCAACAACGCGCAGTCGCTGCGCGAACTGCGGGACGAGATCCGGGCGCTTCGCATGTCAAGCCCGCCGCACGGACCGACATCCGGCCCCCCTTACGGACCGTCGGATACGGACCGGGGCAACTGGACCTGACGGGCATTGTATGCCGATGGCCCCGCATCTTTGGGCCATCGGCGGCCAAATCACGACGCTCCGTTTCGTTACGGCTGTTTCGGGTTGAACGGCTTCGGTACAACGAACCTCCGCCACCCCGATCCATCGAAAAAAAGTGGTTGAACTCCGGCGCAATTCGGCATATGATGAAACCATCACCGGAATAACAACGTTGTTATCACCATGACGAACGATAATAAGAAAGGCGGGACAACGATTGGCCAGACGTTTCATGGACGAAGATTTTCTGCTCGGAAGCGAGACGGCAAGGCGGCTTTATCATGATTACGCGAAATCGATGCCGATCATCGACTATCACTGCCACTTGAGTCCGCAGGAGATCTGGGAGAATCGTACATACCGCAATCTGGCGGAAGTATGGCTCGGCGGCGATCATTACAAATGGCGGGCGATGCGGGCGAACGGCGTCGACGAGCGGTACGTGACCGGCGACGCGGACGGCTACGAGAAGTTTCTCGCCTACGCCCGCACGCTGCCGCAGGCGATCGGCAATCCGCTCTACCATTGGTCGCATCTGGAGCTCAAGCGGTATTTCGGCATTGACGAACCGCTCGACGAGCGCTCGGCGCCTTCAATCTGGGAGCGGGCGAACCGGCAGATTCAGAACGGGGGCCTGAGCGCGCGCGAGCTGATCACGAAGTCGAACGTCGAAGTGATCTGCACGACCGATGATCCGGCCGACTCGCTGGAATATCATCTGAAGCTCAAGGGGGATGCGCAGTTCCGGACGAAGGTGCTGCCGTCGTTCCGTCCGGACAAGGCGCTCGAGCTGAACCGGCCGGGATTTCCGGACTATGTGCGGAGGCTGGAGCAGGCGGCGGGCATCCCGATCCGGACGTACGACGACCTGCTGGCCGCGCTGAAGGCGCGGATCGACTTCTTCCATGAGGTCGGCTGCCGCGTCTCGGACCATGCGCTCGATGTCGTCGTCTGCGAAGAGGCGACGGATGCGGAAGCGGCGGCAGCCTTCGCGGAAGCGCTTCAAGGCCGCCGGGTAAGCGAAGAAGCGGAGCGGAAATACAAGACGCATCTGCTGATCTTCCTCGGCAGGGAGTACGCCGCGCGGGGCTGGGCGATGCAGTACCACATGAACGCGATGCGCAACAACAACACGCGCCGGCTGGCCGAGCTCGGGCCCGACACCGGTTTCGACTCGATCGGCGACACGTCGATCGCCCGGCCGCTGTCCCGGCTGCTCGATTCGCTCGAGCGGGAGAACGCGCTGCCGAAGACGATTCTCTATTCGCTCCATCCCGGCCACAACCCGATCGTCGCCTCGATGATCGGCAACTTCCAGGGCGGCGGCATCCCGGGCAAAATCCAGTTCGGCTCGGCGTGGTGGTTCAACGACACGAAGGAAGGGATGATCGCCCAGCTCAAGACGCTCGCCGATTTCGGACTGCTCGGACGGTTCGTCGGCATGCTGACCGACTCCCGCAGCTTCCTGTCGTACACGCGGCACGAGTATTTCCGCCGCATTCTCTGCAACCTGATCGGCGAGTGGGCGGAGAACGGCGAAGTGCCGGACGATCCGGAGATGCTCGGCGGCATTGTCGAAAATATTTCCTACCGAAACGCGAAAGCGTACTTCGACTTCGACTCCGTCCGTTAAGTGCGTAAAGAACGGGCCTCGCAAGCCCTCAAATTTCCGCGGGAGGCGGGGCGGTGGACACGCGGACGACGAGCGACGGTTCGAGCGTGACCGTTCCGACCGCATCCGGCTGCTCGACCAGCCGGAGCAGGCTGTCGGCGACGAGCTCCGCCATCGCGTTGATGTCCGCGCCCACGGCCGTCACGGGCACATCCAGCTCCGCCATCTGCGGAATGTTGTCGTAGCTTGCGACCGACAGCGCCCGCGGAACGTCGAGCCCGGCTTCCGCGGCCGCGCGCAGGACGCCGCGCGCCAGATCGTAGCTGCCGCAGACTACGGCAGTCGGACGCCGCCGGGACGCGCCGGATTCTCCCGGACCGCCGGCGAAGAGGGCCCGGGCGGCAGCGTAGCCGTCGTGCACTTCCATGCCCTGCACGTCCGCGACGGGCGCGTCATGAGCGGCAATGCCGAGCGCGCCGGTCTCATCCAGGAAAGCCTCGATCTTCACGGCTTGCAGCGGATCGTACCGTTCCGGCCGGCCGATGTAGGCGATGCGCCGGTGGCCGAGCGAAGCCAGATGGCGGACGGCCAGCCGGATCGCGGCGCCGCGGTTGACGTCGACGGTCGGCAGCGGCGCGTATCCCGCCGCGCCGTACGACAGCACCGGGATGCCGGCGGAATCGGGGATGTGAGATGCGCCGCCTTCCATCCCGCCGAAGACGAGGATGGCGTCGACCTGGAACTTGCGGAACGTCGCGAACGCCGCGTCCATGCCGCCGATTGACAGCAGCATGGCGGTGCCCCGCCGTTCGAGCCGGTCACCCACGCGCGTAATCAGCGTAGACAGCGCCGTCCGTTCAATGGACGGCCAGACGACGCCGACGGCGCCGCTGCGCTTCGATACGAGACGGCGGGCCGCGATGTTCGGCTGATAGCCCATCTCGCGGGCGATAGCGATGATGCGCCGCTTCGTCTCGGGCGTGACCAGCGGGCTGTCCCGCAGCGCCTTCGACACGGTCGAGAAGCTGACGCCGGCCGCTTGCGCGATATCTTTGATCGTGACCATGGCGTTTTCCTCCCGCGAATGCCAACGTTGTTATCCGATGCTATCATCTTAGTACATGGACGCGGGAATGACAAATTCAAATTCAACATCCCCCCCGGAGGTGCCTGATCCATGAAGAAATATGCCATCTGCGGCGTAAGCAACCGGGCCATGGGCATGTTCCTGAAGCCGATGCTGACGACGTTCCGCGGCAACCACAAACCGGTCGCGCTGCTCGACAGCGACCCGCTGCGCCATCGGGTGTGCAAGCAGCTCTACCCTGAATGTGCCGATCTGCCCGAATACGGGCCGGACGACTTCGACCGGATGGTGGAAGAGACGAAGCCGGACGTCGTCATCGTCGCGAGCCGCGACGACACGCATGCGGGCTATATCCTGAAGGCGCTGGAGCACGGCCTCGATGTCTTCACCGAGAAGCCGATGGCGACGACGGCGGAAGACTGCCGGCGCATCCTCGAAGCGGAGAAGGCGAGCAAGGGCAAGGTCACCGTCACGTTCAACTACCGCTACAACCCGATCCATACGCGGATCAAGGAAATGATTCTGGAAGGCAAAATCGGCCGCGTCATCTCGGTTGACCTGAACTGGTATATCGACACCTATCATGGCGCGAGTTATTTCAAACGTTGGAACCGGATGCGGGAGTTTTCCGGCGGGTTGTCGATCCACAAAAGCTCGCACCATTTCGACCTGGTGAACTGGTGGACGGGGCAGCGGCCGGTCGAAGTGTTCGCCTACGGCGCGCTCAACTTCTTCGGCCCAGAGGGCGAGCTCAACCCGAGCCGCAGGGACGGGCGGCACTGCACGACCTGCGACGAGCGCTCCGTGTGCGCCTACTACCGCCGCTGGGCGACGCGGACGGACGATGTGAGCGCGAAGGACGACCACATCGGCGCCCTGCCGCTTGCGGGCAAATATACGGGATACAGTCCGGACATGTGCATCTACGATTCCGAAATCAAGATCGAAGACACGTACGCGGTGACCGTGCGCTACGACGGCGGCGCGATGCTCAGCTATTCCGTGCTGTTCTCGGCGCCGTTTGAGGGCTACCGGCTGGCGATCAACGGGACGAAGGGCCGGATCGAGACGCAGGAATACCACGAGCTGTCCCGCATTCCGTTTCCCGTGCCGGAGCAGACGATCGACTATTTCCCGATGTTCGGCTCGAAGGAGACGATCCACGTCGTGCGGCGCCCGGGCGGGCACGGCGGCGGCGACCCGGCGCTGATCGAAGACCTGTTCCTCGGTCCCGATCCGGTCCGCGGCTACCCGATGCTCTCGGGCAGCGCCGACGGCGCGTACGCCGTCGCCACGGGCGAAGCGGTCTGGCGCTCGGTCATGGAAGGCCGTCCGCTGCGCATCGCCGAACTGCTCGGCATCATGCCCGAGCCGCAGCCGCAACGGTAACGGCCTCCATTTTCTTCCGTTGAAAGGGTTTTCGGGGAATGGCGTCGAACAGATGTCGAACAGATAAAGCCAACAGACGCCGGGATCCGGCACACCCGGGAGGAGACCGATGCGGCTTCGTTCGCTGTACGACAACCTGCTCATCAAGAACAAAGTGCTGGTCCTCGTTCTTCTGATCACGCTCTTGTCGGCTTCGTCCGGCTTCGTCGCTTTCCATACGGCGGCGACCGCCTATGAGACGAAGCTGTACGAAGAGGCCGCCGAGGTGCTCAATCTCGCCTCGACGACCATCGACAACGAGCTGAAGAAGATCGAGGACCTTTCGTTCTCCATCATGACCGACAGCACCATCCAGGAACATCTGCGCAAGGTGAAGGCCCAGGAACCCGGCTACGAGCTGTATCAACGGCGGGCGGATCTGCTGGACCGGCTCGTCGTGCTCGCCCAGGAGCAGCCCTACATCGCCTCGATCCGGCTCGTCGACGCGACCGGCGTCGAGCTGATCGCCGGCTATATTCCGCGGCAGAAGGAAGAAGCGTCGGAGCTTGCGGCGCACGCCGAGCTGGCGGCCGGCGGGAACCGGTGGCTGCCGGGCGCGCCGGGCGACGACCTTCTGACGAGCGTGCGGCTCATCCGGAACAAGGAGAACCTGCAGCTCGACCACCTGGGCCTGCTCGTCATCTACGTCAACATGCGGACGCTCGTCGACCGCTTCCTCGATCTGTCGGACAACCGGCTCTACTTCGTGTTCAAGGACGGCGAGCTGCTGCACGCCATCGAAGGCGGAGCGGTGCTGGACGACGCGGAGCAGCGGTTTGCCGGGATGAAGGGCTATGAGATTTTTGCATTCGACGGCCGCAAGCGGTTTACCGCTTACTACCGTTCGCGGGACGGCGAGTTTCTGCACGTCAACATGATCGACTTCGACCGGATTGCCCGCAAGACGGCGGCCATCCGCAGCGGCATGATCGTGTTCTACGCCGCCATAAGCGTGCTTTTCCTCGTCATCGCGAGCCGTGCGGCGCGCGGCATCACCCGTCCGCTCGAACGGCTGATCGAGAAGATGAAGCAGGTGCCGAAGGGCGGATTCGAGCTGCCGGTGTCGGCGGAGGACCGGCACCTGTCCCGCGACGAAACGGGCGAAATCCACCGCCATTTCCGCATCATGATCGAGAAAATCAACGAGCTGATCTCCGAAAATTACGAGAAACAGCTCCTCATCCGCGAGACGGAATACCGCGCGCTCCAGGCCCAGATCAACCCGCATTTCCTGTACAACACCCTCGACACGGTCGTCTGGATGGCGCGCATCAACAAGCAGCGCGGCATCTCGCTGCTCGTCGAGTCGCTCGGACGTCTGCTCCGCGCCATCATCAGCAAGCGGGAGGCGCTCGTCAAGCTGTCCGACGAACTCGAAATCACATCGCACTACGTCACGATCCAGAAGTTCCGGTTCGGCGACCGTCTGGAGTTTCTGATGACCTGCGACGACGCTTTGCAGCATGCGCTCATCCCGAAGCTGACGATCCAGCCGCTCGTCGAAAACGCCGTCGTGCACGCGCTCGAGGAGACGGACAGCGTCTGCACGATCGAAGTCGACATCAGCGAGACCGCATCCGGCATGGAGATCCGGGTGACCGACGACGGCCCGGGCATCGACGAGGAAGTCGTCGCCGCGGTCAAGGCGGGCACCATGAAGCCGAAAGGTTCCGGCATCGGCCTCGCCAACATCGAGGAGCGGTTGAAGCTTCTGTTCGGCGACAACGCGGACCTCATCGTGCAGCGGCGTCCGGAAGGCGGCACGGCCGTGACGATCCGGATGCCGGTCAGACGGAAGGAGGAGAACGATGTATAGCGTGCTGCTCGTGGACGACGAGCGGATCATTCTCGAAGGGCTGGCCGTCGTCGTCGAATGGGAGCGCCACGGCACGGCGCTCGCCGGCAAGGCGAAGAACGGCGCCGAAGCGCTGGAGATGATCCGCGAGATCCGGCCCGACATCGTCATCACCGATTTGAAAATGCCGAACATGAACGGCCTGGAGCTGATCGCCGCCGTCCGGGAAGCGTATCCCGACATCGTGTTCGTCATCCTGTCCGGATACGACGAATTCGAATACGCGCAGCGGGCGATGCAGTACGGCGTGCGGCACTATCTGCTGAAGCCTTGCGGCGAGCAGGAAATCATGGACACGCTCGACCGGGTCGTGGCGGAGCTGCGCGCCGCCGAAGAGCGCAAGCGGTACACGCAGGGCATCCGCGCCCAGTTCGAGAAGATGAAGCCGCAGCTCAGGCAGCAGCTGCTGAAAGAATTTCTGACGAACAAGACGTACGGCATGAAGGAATGGGAGAGCTGCCGGTCGATCTTCGGCCTTCCCGCGGAAGGCGCGCGGGTCAGGCTCATCCTGTTCGAGCCGGACGCGGCGTCCGCGCCGGAGTATGAGCAGCTTTTCGCGCTGCAGAACATCTCGTCTGAACTGATCGGCGAATGCGCGCCGGTTCATCTCGACGCCGCGATCGGCGACCGCGTCGCCGTCCTGTGCGATGCCGCGCCGCTCGAGCGGCTGATGCCGGTGATCGGCAACGTGCAGCGCGTCTACCAGGCGTACTACGGCATCGAGACGACCGCCGCCGTCAGCGACGAAGCGGACGTCGGCAGTCTCCGGCGGCTGTACAAAGAGACGCTCGAAAGCCTGTCCGGCCGCTTCTATCTCGGCGGCGGCAGCATCATTACGCGCGCGGACACGCCGCAGCCGGCGAACATGCTCGATCTGCCCGACGCCGAGGAACTTGCGCGGGCCGTGCGGAGCGGCAGCGCGGCCGAGGCCGAATCGCTCCTGTCGGACTGTTTCCGGCGGCTGAAGGACATGCGCCTGGACGTGCAGGTCGCGAAGACGTATCTGGCCGAACTGTACATGGTGCTCATCCGCCAGGCGCCGCAGGACCGGCTGTCCGGCTATTTTGAGCGGGCGGTGTCGTTCCTCGCCTCCGAGACGCTCGGGCAGATGGAGCGGTTCGTCCTGGACATCGCGCGCGAGATCGCTTCTTCCTATTACGACGCCAACCTGCAGCACCGGAGCGAGCTCGTCCGCCGCATGATCGCCTGCATCCAGGAGCGGCTCGGCGACGAGACGCTGACGCTCGGCAGGCTCGCGAGCGAAGTGTTCTTCATGAACGCGGACTATCTCGGCCGGCTGTTCCGCAAGGAGACGGGCGAGCGGTTCTCCAACTACCTGCTCGCCGCGCGCATCGAACGCGCGAAGCGGCTCATCGCCGAGTCCGGTCCAAGCAGCCTGCGGATCGGCGCGATCGCCGAGGCGGTCGGCTTCGGCAACAATCCGCAATATTTCAGCCAGGTGTTCAAGAAGCATACGAGCCTCACGCCCACGGAGTTCAAGCGGAAGACGTCGGAAAATTGAACGGCTCCGGTCGGAAAAATGAACCCGCTTGGGCGCACACGCCGAACGGTTTCGCCGCTCTGCCGCAGTACGGAGGTTCATTTCCCGGAATATTGAACAACGAAGACCGGAACCTTTCGTATCGCCGCCGCGGCGGATCGTTTTTAATGAGAATTGAAAACACTTTCAAGTCAGGGGGAACGTACGGCGATGAAGCGGAGAAGAATGTTCACCGTGCTGCTCGCGCTCATGCTGGCGCTGGCGGCGGTGCTGTCCGCCTGCGGCGGCAAATCGGACAACGGCGGCACGAATGCGGCGAATTCGAACACCGCCGGCCGGTCGGAAAACGGCGGCGGATCGAACGCCGGTTCCGGATCGGAGGGCAGCGGCGGAGGCGATGCTCCGAAACCGGTCACGCTCAAAGTGCTGTGGTGGGGCGGCCAGACGCGGCACGACAACACGCTCAAGATCATTGAGCTGTATCAGCAGCAGAACCCGCATGTCACGATCGAACCGGAGTTCACCGGCTTCGACGGCTATTGGGAGAAGCTTTCCGCCATGGTCGCGGGCAATAACACGCCGGACGTGCTGCAGATGAACTTCGGTGAATATTTGACCCAATATGCGAAGAATGACGTGCTCGCCGACCTGAATCCGTTCGTCGAGAGCGGCATCATCGACACGAGCAAGCTCGATGCGGGCATCATGGAATCCGGCGTTGTCGACGGCAAGCTGCTCGGCATTCCGCTCGGCATGAACGCGCTGACGGTCATCTACGATCCCGAGCTGATCAAGCAGGCGGGCGCGCAGGAACCCGCGCTCGGCTGGACGTGGGATGACTTCAAGGCGATCGCCCGGACGGTGCACCAAAATCTCGGCATCTACGGCTCGCCGACGCTCGAAGCGAACAATATCCTTGAATATTACGCCCGTCAGAACGACCAGAAGTTCTTCAGCGACGACGGCACCGGCGTCGGCTTCGACGATCAGATCTTCATCGATTACTTCAACATGCAGGTAGAGTTGATCAAGGAAGGCGTCATGCCGTCGCTGGACGTCATGCAGCAGCACTCCGCGCTGGAAGATCAGCTGATCGTGCATGGCAAGGCGCCGTTTGACGTCCGCTGGTCCAACCAGGTGGTCGCCCTTGCGAAGGCGGCGAACCGTCCGCTCAAGCTGACGGTGCTGCCCGGCCCGAACACGGAGAAGGGGCTGTTCCTGAAGCCGGCGATGTTCTTCTCGGTGGCGAAGGATTCGAAGAACGCCGAAGAAGCGGCGAAGTTCATCAACTTCTTCGTCAACTCGCTCGAAGTCGAGGAAATCCAGAAAGGCGAACGCGGCGTACCGATCAACGCGGAGATCCGCGAAGCGATCTCGAAACAGCTCGACGAGGTGCAGAAAAACATGTTTGATTACATTGATCTGGCGGCGGCCAACAGCAGCCCGATCGATACGAACTATCCGGTGGGTTCCGCGGAAGTGCTGAACCTGCTCGGCACCGATATCGAGGACCGGATTCTGTTCGCCGAAATGTCGCCTGAAGACGGCGCGGCGAAATTCCGCGAACAGACGGCGGACATTCTGGCCCGCAAGCGGTAGAATCTGCGGCCGGTTCGGAGGCGGCGCGGGAAGCTGCGCCGCCGATGGGCCGGCTTTCTTCAACGCGGACATTACGGGGAAAGGGCGGATGCAAAATTGGCAACGCGCAAAGCGGGCGGTTATCGCAACTTGACGGGGTACGCGTTCATCTCGCCGTTCCTCATCGGGTTCTTCGGACTGACCGTCATCCCGGTCGCGATGACGCTGTACCTGTCGTTCACCGACTATAACATGCTCCGGCCGCCGGAGTGGATCGGGCTGGAGCATTACGAGCGGATGTTCACGAAGGACGAGAAGTTCTGGCACTCGCTGCGCGTCACGTTCTTCTATACGTTCACGGCCGTGCCGCTCCGGCTCATCGTCGCGCTCGCGATTGCCATGCTGGTCGCGAAGATCGTCCGGGGCGCCGGGTTCTACCGGACGGTGCTGTACCTGCCTTCGATCATTGGCGGCAGCGTCGCCGTCGCCGTCATGTGGCGCCAGCTCTTCGGCCTCGAAGGCGCGATCAACACGATCCTGAAGTGGCTTGGACTGTCCGGGGTCTCCTGGCTCGGCGATCCGAAATATGCGATCTGGACGCTCATTCTGCTGTACGGCTGGCAGTTCGGTTCGTCGATGCTCATTTTTCTCGCCGGACTCAAAAACATCCCGAACGACTACTACGAGGCGGCGAGCGTGGACGGGGCGGGGAGCGTCACGATGTTCTTCCGCATCACGCTGCCGCTGCTCACGCCGGTCATTCTGTTCAATGTCGTCATCCAGCTCATCAACGGCTTTCTGGCGTTCACGCCGGCATATGTCATCTTCGGCGACGGCCGGCCGCTCGGCGCAACGCTCATGTACGTGCTCTACCTGTTCCAGAACGCGTTCACGTTCTTCGATATGGGTTACGCGTCCGGCATGGCGTGGGTGCTGCTTGTCATCGTGGGTCTGCTGACGGCGCTTATTTTCAAAAGTTCGGAGTATTGGGTGCACTATGAATCGAAGGGGGACCGCTGATGATGAGACTTCGGCGCATTCCCGTCATATCGCACGCCATCCTGCTCGCGCTGACCGTCTCCATGCTGTACCCGGTCGCCTGGATGGTCGCGAGTTCCTTCAAGGAAAGCTCGTCCGTGTTCGTGGACGCCGCTTCCCTCATTCCGAACCAGTGGAACTTCGACAACTACATCAACGGATGGAAAGGCGTCGCCGGCGTCACGTTCACGACGTTCTTCAAGAACACGTTCCTGGTCGTCGGCATCTCGACGATCGGCAGCGTCCTGTCGTCGGCGGTCATCGCGTTCGGCTTCTCCCGCATCCGTTTCCGCGGGCGCAACCTGTGGTTCGTCTGCATGATGCTGACGATGCTGCTCCCGTACGAGATCGTCATGGTGCCGCAGTACATTTTGTTCAACCAGTTCGGGTGGATCAACACGTATCTGCCGCTGATCATTCCGACGTTCTTCGGCACGCCGTTCTTCGTCTTCCTGATGATGCAGTTCATCCGTTCGATTCCGTACGATCTGGACGAGGCGGCGGAGATCGACGGCTGCAACAAGTTCACGACGTTCGTGCGCATCATTCTGCCGCTCATCCTGCCGGCGATGATGACATGCGTCATCTTCTCGTTCTATTGGCGTTGGGACGATTTTCTCGCGCCGCTGCTCTACCTGAACAAGGTGTCGCTCTATACGGTGTCGCTTGCGATCAAAATGTTCTCCGACCCCGACAACGTGACGGACTGGGGGGCGCTGTTCGCGATGTCGACGCTGAGTCTCATCCCGGTGTGCGCCGCGTTTTTCGCGTTCCAGCGGTACATCGTGGAAGGCATTCATACGAGCGGGCTGAAGGGCTGAAAGGGGGAGGTTGCGCATGAGCATGACACCGGGTGCACCGATCGACTGGGCGAAGGCGGCGTGCGATGCCGTCATGGCCGCGTACACGCCGGAGGAGCTGCCCCCCGCCGGCAAATGGCATTACCACCAGGGCGTCTTTCTGACGGGCGCCGTGCAGGTGTGGGAGCGGACGGGAGATGTGCGGTATTTTGATTATACGAAGCGGTACGTTGACCATCTGGTTGACGAACTGGGCAACGTGGTGGTCGCCAAAGGGGAACTGGACGCCATTCAAGCCGGCCTCCTCCTCTTCACGCTCGAGGATGCGACCGGAGATTCGCGTTATCGCGAGGCGGCGCGCAAGCTGCGCGCATTGTTCGATACGTTCAACCGGACGCGCGAAGGCGGCTTCTGGCATAAAGACCATTATCCGTACCAGATGTGGCTGGACGGACTGTACATGGGCGGCGTGTTCGCGGCGCGGTATGCCGCAAGGTACGGGGAGCCGGAGCTCGTGGACATGGCGCTCCATCAGGAGCGGCTGATGCGCCGGGGCACGTTGCGTCCGGACGGGCTGCTCGTCCATGCCTGGGACGAGAGCCGGCGCGCGCCGTGGGCCGATCCTGCGACCGGGATGGCGCCGGAAGTGTGGGGCCGGGCGCTCGGCTGGTACGGCGTCGCGCTGGCGGAGATCCGCGCGGAGCTGCCGGAGGGCCATCCGGCGCGGGAGGATCTCGCGGCGAAGCTCGGCGCGCTGGCGGAAGCGTTGGTGCGTTACCAGGATGCCGGGAGCGGCCTGTGGCATCAAGTCGTCGACAAGGGCGATCGGCCGGACAACTGGCTCGAACTGTCGTGCAGCAGCCTGTACGTGTATTCGATCGCGGAGGCCGTCCGCGCCGGCGCGGCGGACCCGGCGCTGCTCGAGGCCGCCCGGCGAGGATTCGCCGGAATCACGGCACGGGTCGAATGGGATGCGGAGGGGCGGCTCGTCCTGCCGGACATCTGCATCGGCACCGGCGTCGGCGACTACGCCCACTACATCGCGCGCCCGGTAAGCCGGAACGACCTGCACGGCGTCGGCACGTTCGTCTGGGCGTGCATGGCGATGGATCGGGTTGACTGACATGGCATGCCGGCCGGTGCGCTGATTACAAGCGCACCGGTCCGTTGTTGGTGGGGGCGGTTTTCCATACGGCTGCCGTTGGTCAGTTCATATTCCCTTCGCGCATGTCGGCACGGTTTCGGTCAACCGCCATTTTAGAACGTATTTTCCTATACCTTTCGCTGCCTTTTCGTCCATATCCCCTTCGCTCAAATCGCTTTTACCGTCCCTTTCTGCCGCATTTTGACCATATCCCCTTTGTTCAACTTGTCTCTAATCCATCATCCAGCCGCATTTTAACCAAATCCCGCTCGCTCAGCGGAATGGGCTGCAACTGCCCCCTGGTGCCCCATATCCCTTTCAATCAGCAGCCTTGACCGCCTTTCGGTACCGCCAAACCCTCCCCTCAACCGCTCTGGCGAACTTCTCAAACAGGGGAATCACGTCAATAAAATTTCATGGATGCATCAACCAATTTTTTGTTGAAATAAGAACATTTGTTCGATAAAATAAAGACAACCCGGAAAAACGGAGGGGGAGCGGACATGTTTTCGAACGAGACAGCTCTTCGTTTCCTTCAATATTCGGAACAGAAATGCGCCGATCTCCTGATGCAAGCGCGCTGGCCCGGCGGTTTCCGGTGCCCGGGCTGCGGCAGCGCGGCACATTATCGCATATCCGGACGTCGGCTCCCGCTGTTCGCCTGCGCATCTTGCCGCCGTCAATGCTCGCTCATTTCCGGCACCGTCATGGAGAGAAGCCGCGTCCCCCTGCGAAAATGGTTCACCGCCATCGCGCTCATCTCTTCCCGGCCGATAAGCGCCGCCGCGCTTGCCG
>NZ_QEWA01000063.1:0-34473 GCF_003390775.1 Thermobacillus sp.
GCGCACCGACCCGAAAACAGTTGAGGGCCCGTCCCGTACCCGGCCGCCCGGACTGGGAGACGTACCGGAATACGCGCCGGATGATTGCCGAATTGAAGGCGCTTGCCGCCCGATTGCTGCCGCAGGCGTCTTAGATGTCATTTCTCTGGCATAAGGCTTTCCGCGCGATGGACTCTCGATTTTCTGTCAATCGTCCGTAAAGTTGAAAACGCTTTCTTATTACCGAGAGATTAAAGTTGACTGTTCACCGTACTCTTCTCAACCGCCGGCTGAACGCCTTAGTATTTGCCAACCTTCTGTCTACTGTCGGTTGAGCACAAAGAATCGCATTTGGTTCAGTGAACATCTTCCGATCATGGTTCAACTCAACGGTTGCTTCACGATGACTGCCATCACGGCCTGGCGATTACTCAACATTTGCCCGGCACGAGCTTCCTGATCTTCTTGCGGTCTTCATGATGTTCCTCTTGCATTCCCTCTTGTTGAGCGACGGGGATATGGACGAAAAGGAACCGGAGAGCACCTTTTTAAAGTCCGCGAACAAGTACCACGGCCCCGCATTTCATCAGCCACGCGCATGGCTATTCCAGTCATCTTTATCCCCAAGAAAACAAAGAAAAATAAATCTATACAAAGATAAACAAAAATGATAGTATGAAATCAGAAGAAAACCAACATCCGTTTCGGAGGGAATGGCAACGATGGTGCAAAACTTGTGGGACCCGTCCGCGGCGTCGCAGCTGAAGGGCGGCCTCGAAGAACTTGTCTATCGCTCGAACCTGCTCGGCCGCGACCGGCGCGTCTGCAACTGGGGCGGCGGCAACACGTCCAGCAAAATGATCGTGAAAGATTTCCGCGGCCGTGACGTCAAAGTCATGTACGTCAAAGGAAGCGGCTCCGACCTCGCGACGATGAAGGCGCACAACTTCACCGGCCTGCGCATGGATGACATCCATCCGCTGTTCGAGCGGGATGACATGTCCGACGAGGAGATGGTCGCGTACCTCGCACACTGCATGATCGACGCGAAACATCCGCGCGCATCGATCGAGACGCTGCTGCACGCATTCCTGCCGTTCAAGCATGTCGACCATACGCATCCGGACGCGATCATCAGCATCTGCTGCGCGGACAACGGCCGGCAGATCGCGGAAGAGATTTTCGGCGACCGGTTCGTCTGGGTGCCGTACATCCGCCCGGGCTTCAAGCTCTCGAAAATGATCGCCGAAGGCGTGCTCGCCAACCCGAAGGCCGAGCTCGTCCTGATGGAGAAGCACGGCCTTGTCACGTGGGGCGAAACGGCGGAGGCGTGCTACGCGCAGACGATCCGCATCATCAACGAGGCGGAGGCGTACATCGAAGCGCGCGTCGACAACGCGAAGCTGTTCGGCGGGCAGAAGCACGCGCCGCTGCCGGCGGAGACACGCCGCAAGATCGCCGCGGAAGTGATGCCGGCCGTGCGCGGCGCGGTGAGCGGCGACAAGAAGATGATTCTCGCGTTCGACGATGAAGAAGATGTGCTCACGTTCGTCGGCGGGGCGGACGCGCCCGAGCTGTCCCAGGTCGGCGCCGCCTGCCCGGACCATCTCGTTCACACGAAAGTTGTGCCGCTCTTCGTCGACTGGACGCCGGACGCGAACGATGTCGAAGGCCTCAAGCAGAAACTGATCGACGGCATCGCCGCCTACAAGGAGCAGTACAAAGCCTACTTCGAGCGCAACAAGAATGAAGGCGACGTCATGTTCGAAGCGGCGCCGCGCGTCATCCTGATTCCGGGCGTCGGCATGATCAACACAGGCAAGAGCAAGGCGATGGCGAACGTCAGCGGCGCGCTCTATCATCGCGCGATCGCCGTCATGCGGGGCGCCGCGGCGCTCGGCAAGTTCGTGTCGCTCAGCGAGAACGAATCGTACAACGTCGAATATTGGCCGCTTGAACTTTACAAGCTGACGCTCGCTCCGCCGGAAGCGGAATTCTCCCGCCAGGTCGCGTTCATCACGGGCGGCGCAGGCGGCATCGGCAGCGAGACGGCGCGGCGGCTGGCGGCGGAAGGCGCGCATGTCGTGCTCGCCGATCTCAACCTCGAGGGCGCGCAGAAGGTGGCCGAGGAGCTTAACGCGAAGTACGGAGAAGGACGGGCGCTGGCCGTGAAGATGGACGTCACCAAAGAGTCGGAAGTGCAGGCCGCTTACAAGGAAGCCGCGCTCTACTACGGCGGTGTCGACATTCTCGTGAACAACGCGGGACTCGCCACGTCCAGCCCGTTCGAAGAAACGTCGCTCGACGAATGGAACCTGAACATGAACGTGCTCGGCACCGGTTATTTCCTCGTCGCGCGCGAAGCGTTCAAGGTGATGAAGGAGCAGAACACGGGCGGCAGCATGATTTTCGTCGGGTCGAAAAACTCGGTCTACGCCGGCAAAAACGCCACCGCCTACAGCGCGGCCAAGGCGCTTGAAGTCCATCTCGCCCGCTGCATCGCCGCCGAAGGCGGACCGCTCGGCATTCGCGTGAACAGCGTGCTGCCGGACGCGGTGCTGCAGGGCTCCGCGATCTGGAACAGCGCGTGGCGGAACGAGCGGGCGGCCGCGTACGGCATCGAGCCCGACCAGCTTGAAGAGTATTACCGCAAGCGTACGACGCTGCTCGTGAACATCTACCCGCGCGACATCGCCGAAGCGATCGCGTTCTTCGCTTCGTCGAAGGCGGCGAAGACGACGGGGTGCATGCTGACCGTCGACGGCGGCGTGCCGGCGGCGTTCACCCGCTGATCTTTTGTGCATTGGACGAATCAACTTCCAAATTGAAAGGGAGGGCGAATCCATGTACAAAGCTTTCGGCCACACCCACTGGATCATTCCGGACGGCTACATTCCGGAGACGAGCAGCGGCGCGCTGGTCAGCCACGAATCGGTCTGCGTGCTGAACGGATCGTCCGAGGAAGCGCTGCTCAAGTTCACGATCTATTTCGAAGACCGTGATCCGATCGAAGATATCCCGTATGTCGTGCCGGGGCGCCGTACGAAGCACATCCGCACGAGCTCGCTCGTCAAGGACGGCGAGCAGATTCCGGCGGGCGTTCCTTACGCGATCGAGGTCCGCAGCGACATTCCGGTCGTCGTGCAGTACAGCAGGATGGATGCGACACAGGCGGAGAACGCGCTGATGTCGGTCATGGCTTACCCGGTAAAATAAGGAGGAGCGGCGAATGGAACGAAACATCGAGCAAGCATATGAAGCGGCCAGGGCGCTCTACGCGGCGCACGGGATCGATACGGACAAGGCCATCGAGCGCCTTCAGTCGATCAAAATTTCCGTGCACTGCTGGCAGGGCGACGACGTGCAAGGGTTCCTCTTCCGCGGGGGCGGGCTGGGCGGCGGCCTGGCCGTCACCGGCAACTATCCGGGAGCGGCGCGGACGGCGGACGAACTGCGCGCCGACCTCGAGAAGGCGCTGTCGCTCATTCCCGGCAAACACAAGGTGAACCTCCACGCCATTTACGCCGACACCGACGAGAAAGTGGATCTGGATGCGCTTGAGCCGCGGCATTTTCAGAGCTGGGTCGATTGGGCGAAGGATCAGGGGCTCGGCCTCGACTTCAACCCGACGTGCTTCTCCCATCCGAAAGCGTCCGACGGCTTCACGCTGAGCCATCCCGATCCGGCTGTCCGCCGATTCTGGATCGACCACTGCAAGGCTTCGCGCAAGATCGGCGCGTATTTCGGCGAACAACTCGGGCAGACTTGCGTCACGAACGTCTGGATTCCGGACGGGTTCAAGGACGCGCCGGCCGACCGGCTCGCTCCGCGCATCCGGCTGAAGGAAGCGCTGGATGAGGTGTTCGCGGAGAAGATCGATCCCGCGGTTCACCTGGATGCGGTGGAGAGCAAGCTGTTCGGCATCGGTTCCGAGGCATACGTCGTCGGATCGCACGAATTTTACATGGGATACGCCATCCAGAAAGGGACGCTGCTCTGCCTCGACGCGGGCCATTTCCACCCGACCGAGAGCATCGCGGGCAAAATGTCGGCGCTCTCGCTGTTCACCAGCGGCCTGCTGCTCCATGTGAGCCGGCCGATGCGCTGGGACAGCGACCACGTCGTCATCCTCGACGACGAGACGCAGGAGATCGCCCGGGAGCTCGTCCGCTGCGGCCTGCTCGATCGGACGCATATCGGGCTGGATTTCTTCGATGCGAGCATCAACCGCGTGGCCGCCTGGGTCATCGGCACGCGCAGCACGCTGAAAGCGCTGCTCAGGGCGATGCTGGAGCCGGCGGACCGGCTGAAACAGGCCGAGCTCGAAGGCGATTACACGACGCGGCTTGCGCTGACGGAAGAATTCAAGACGTATCCGTTCGGAGCGGTGTGGGACTACTATTGCGCGAAATCGGGCGTGCCCGTGCGCGAGACGTGGCTTGACGAAGTCCGGGCGTACGAGCGGGACGTGCTGGCGAAGCGCAACGGATAAGGAGGCGGATGCGGCATGGCGGTGCTGGCGTTCGATCTCGGCGCCGGAAGCGGCCGGGCGCTGCTCGGCCGGCTGACGGACAGCCGGATCACGGCGGAGGAGATCCACCGCTTTCCGAACGATCCGGTTGCCGTGGGCGGCCGGCTCCACTGGGACATTCTCCGCCTGTACCACGAGATCAAGCAGGGCATGCTGATCGCCGGACGGCGGGGCGAGGACATCCGCGGCATCGGGATCGATTCGTGGGCGGTCGACTACGGCCTGCTTGACGCGAGCGGCGAGCTGCTCGGCAACCCGTACCATTACCGGGACAGCCGGACCGACGGGATGATGGAGCGTCTTTTCGAGAAGGTCGGTGCGGACGAAATATTCGTGCGGACCGGTATCCAGTTCCTTCCATTTAATACGATCTACCAGCTCCTCGCGATGAAGGAAGCGGATCATCCCGCGCTGCGCGAAGCGCGCCGGTTCCTGATGATTCCCGATCTCATCCGGTACTTCCTGACCGGCGAGGCGGCGAACGAGTTCACGAACGCGACGACGACGCAGCTCTACAATCCGGTGAAGGGCGATTGGGATGATCGGCTGCTCGAGGCGATCGGCATTCCGCGGGGCTGGTTCGGTCCCGTGCTCATGCCCGGCGCCGCCGCGGGGGAGCTTCGGGGCAGCGTGCAGTCGGAGCTCGGACTCGGCCCGATCCGCGTCGTCGCGGTTGCCGAGCACGACACCGGCTCGGCGGTGGCGGCCGTGCCGGCGGAGAGCGATTCGTTCGCCTACCTCAGCTGCGGCACCTGGTCGCTGCTCGGCACGGAAGTGCCGCAGCCGGTGCTCACGGAGGAAGCCCGGAAGCTCAATTTCACGAACGAAGGCGGCGTCTCCGGCACCTACCGGTTGCTGAAGAACATCATGGGGCTCTGGATTCTCGAGGAATGCCGCCGCACCTGGAAGCGGGAAGGCCGGGAGGCATCCCATGCCGAGCTGCTCGCCCGGGCAGAAGCGGCGAAGCCGTTCGCCGCGCTGATCGATCCGGACGATCCGTCGTTCCTCGCGCCCGGCGACATGCCGGAGCGGGTCAGGGCGTACGCGAGCCGCACGGGCCAGGCAGCGCCGCAGGAAGACGGCGCGATCGCGCGCTGCGTCCTCGAAAGCCTCGCGCTGAAATACCGCCATATCCTCGAACAGACCGAGCGGCTGTCCGGTCGGAAGTTCGACAAGCTGCACATGGTCGGCGGCGGCATCCAGAACAAGCTGCTCTGCCAATGGACGGCGAACGCGATCGGCCGCCCCGTCTGGGCGGGTCCGGCTGAGGGAAGCGCGATCGGCAATCTTGCGGTACAATGGATCGCGTCGGGAGATCTCGCGGACATCCGCGAGGCGAGAAAGGTGATCCGGGATTCCTTCCCCGTGACGGTGTACGAGCCCGAACCGGGATCGGCGGCCGCCTGGGAGGAAGCGTACGGACGCTGCGCTGCCCTGTGGGGGAGCTGCGCGGCGGGCTGACGGAATCTACAGGGATGGTGAAGACCATGCTGGCTGCGGAACGGCAGGAATTTATCGTGCGGGTGGTGAACGAGCGCGGCAGCGCGCGCGTCTCCGAACTGGCGGAACTGTGCGGCGTGACGGAGGAGACGATCCGCCGGGATCTCGACCGGCTCGAGGAAGCGGGCCGGCTCCGGCGGTCGCACGGCGGCGCCGTCAGTGTGCGGGATGCGGATCTGTCCGGCGGACCGCAGGAAATTCCGTACTACGAGCGCGAAATCACGCATGCCGAGGAGAAGCGGCGGATCGCGGAGGAAGCGGTGAAGCACATCCGGCCGGGCGAGCGCATCCTGCTGGACGGCAGCTCGACGGCCTGGTACGTGGCGCGCATTCTGCCGGACATGCCGCTGACGGTGCTGACGAACTCGGTCAAGGCGGCGGCGGAGCTCGGCAGCAAGGAGCGGATCGAGGTGCTGTCGACGGGCGGGCTGATGTCGCACCGCTCGCTGTCGTTCGTCGGACCGCTCGCCGAACGGGCGCTGGACGATTTCCATGTCGAGAAAGCGTTCCTGTCCTGCAAAGGCATCCATCCCGAGCGCGGCATCAGCGAATCGACCGGCCTTCAGGCGCAGATCAAGCGGAAGATGGCCGAAATTGCGGATCATGTGTTTCTGCTGGCGGACGCCAGCAAGTTCGGCGTGCAGGCGTTTGCCCGGGCGCTCGATCTGGGCGCCGTGAATACGATCATTACGGACCGCGGGCTCGACGAGCCGACGGCCGAATCGTACCGCGCGCTCGGCATCGAGGTCATTGCCGTATAGCCGGGAGGTGCGCTATTTGAAAATCTCACTGTTCATTACGTGTATCTGTGACGCCATGTTCCCGGGCGTCGGCGAAGCGATGGTCCGGCTGCTGGAGCGGCAGGGGATTCGGGTCGATTTTCCGGAAGGCCAGACGTGCTGCGGCCAGCCGGCGTTCAACTCGGGCTACTGGGACGATGCCCGCGCGGCGGCGCGCACCGTGCTGGATGCGTTCGACGACAGCGACTTCGTCATCGCGCCTTCGGGCTCGTGCGTCTACATGCTCCACCATTACCGGGAGCTGTTCAAGGACGATGCCCGACGCCTCGGGCAGGCCGAGCGGCTTGCGGCGAAAACGTACGAGTTTTCGCAGTTTCTCGTCCAGGTGCTCGGCGTCCGCGATCTCGGTGCCTTTTTTCCGCACAAGGTGACGTACCATCCGTCCTGCCACGGCAGCCGGCTGCTCGGCGTGAAGGACGAGCCGCTTGAGCTGCTCTCCGCGGTGCGGGGCCTCACGTTCGTGCCGCTGCCGATGGCCGAGGACTGCTGCGGTTTCGGCGGCACCTTCGCCGTGAAGATGGCGGACATCTCCGGCGCGATGGTCGCCGAGAAAGCGGAGCATGTCACGGAGACGGAAGCGGAAGTGCTCACCGGGCTCGACATGGGCTGCCTGATGAACATCGGAGGCCATCTTCGCCGCAGAGGTGCGAACGTCCGCGTCATGCACCTGGCGGAACTGCTCGCCGAGGGGGTGGAGCGCGCATGAGTCTCGATTCCCGCGATACGGTGAAGGAGCGGGCGGAAGCGGCGTTGGAGGACGATTTTCTCCGCCAGGCGGTCCGCTTCACGACGGAGCGGCTCCGCTCGGGCCGGCTGCAGGCGGCCGGGGAGCACGGCAACTGGGAAGCATGGCGCGAGCGCGGCCGGCAGATCCGGCTGCACACGATCGCGCATCTGGACTATTATCTGAATCTGTTCGCGGAGAACGCGCGGGCGAACGGCGCGCAGGTGCATTTCGCCCGGACGGCGGAGGAAGCGGTGCGCATCGTGCAGGAGATTGCACGCCGCGTTCAGGCGAAGACGGTCGTCAAATCGAAGTCGATGGTGACCGAGGAACTGCATCTGAACCAGGCGCTCAAGGAGATCGGCGTCAAGGCGATCGAGACGGACCTCGGCGAATACATCATCCAGCTCGCGGGCGAAGCGCCGTCGCACATCATCATTCCGGCCATCCACAAGAACAAGGCGCAGATCGCGGAAGTGCTGTCGGAAGAAGCGGGAGAGCAGCTGCCGCCCGACACGAAAGTGCTTGCCGGTTTTGCGCGCAAGCGGCTGCGGGAGGAATTCCTGAAGGCGGACATCGGCATGACCGGCTGCAATTTCGCGGTGGCCGAGACAGGCTCGATCTGCATTTTCGAGAATGAAGGGAACGCGCGGATGGTGTCGACCGTGCCGAAGGTGCAGATCACGCTGATGGGCATGGAGCGGATCGTGCCGTCCTGGGCGGATCTCGAAGTGATGGCGACGCTGCTGCCGCGCTCGGCGACCGGCCAGAAGCTGACCGTCTACCTGTCCGGCATCAGCGGCCCGCGGCGGCCGGGGGACGGCGACGGGCCGGAGGAGATGCATATCGTCATCGTCGACAACGGCCGGTCGAACCAGCTCGGCGATCCGGAGTTCCAGGAGCTGTTGAACTGCATCCGCTGCGGCGCCTGCCTCAATGTGTGCCCGGTCTATCGGCACATCGGCGGCCACGCCTACGGCAGCACGTACAGCGGGCCGATCGGCGCGGTGCTGACGCCGGCGCTCAAGAAGAATGTCGCGGAATGGGACGACATCGCGAACGCTTCCAGTCTGTGCGGCGCATGCTGGGAAGCCTGCCCGGTGAAAATTCCGCTGCACGACATGCTCGTCTACCTGCGGCGGCGCAAGGCGGAAAGCCCGCACCGCAGCGCGGGCGAGGCGGCGGCGATGAAGGCATACGGCCTCACGATGGCGAAGCCGGGGCGGCTCTCCGCCGCGCTGAAGCTGGCGCGGTTCGGCCAGCGGTTCGCCGGGAAAGGCGGCGAGATCCGCGCGCGGATCGGTCCGCTGGACGGGTGGATCAAGCATCGGGCCTTGCCGATGCTGCCGCAGGAGTCGTTCCGCGACCGGTGGAAGAAGCTGAATACGGGCGGTGTAAAGCCGCATGATCCGGCCGTGGAGGAGCGGCTGTGCGCGGCATTGGCGAAGCGCCGGGGCAGCGGAGATGCGGCGCATGTTCAAGCGCCGGTTCAAGCGCAGATCCAGGCGGCTTCGCCGGAGCCGGCGCCGATGCCGGACGACCAGCGCGCCATGCTCGGGCATATCGCGGCGAAGCTGGGCCATCCGCCGCGGACGGCGCCGGCGGGCCGGGCGCTTCGCGGCGCGCCGGATTTCTGGCACGCGTTCGCGCTGCCGCCGGAGGAGCGCCGCGAGCGGTTCGCCGCCAATTTCCGGGCGGCCGGCGGCCATGTCGCCAGCGTGCCCGACCTGCACGCGGCATCGCGCTACATTGCGGAGCGGGCGGCAGAGCGTGGCGCATCCAGCCTGCTCCTGCAGGATGCGCCCGAACTCGCCGGCCTGGCGCTGGACAGCGCGATGCCGGACGCGTGCTTAAGCGTCTGGAACCGCGATCCGGCCACGGATTGGATCGCGGAGGCCGCCGGCGCGGACGCGGGCGTTGTGCTCGCCGACTGCGCCGCGGCGTACACGGGCACCGTCGCGCTCCTTTCTTCCAGGGGGCGCGGCCGGTCGGTGAGCCTGCTGCCGCCCGTGCTGTTCATCGTGCTGCCGGCTGACCGGATCCGCACGCGGCTGGGCGAAGTTTTCGCCGAATTCGACGCGGGCGGCCGGAGCGCCATGCCGGCGGGCGTTCATCTTATTTCCGGCCCGAGCCGCTCGGCCGACATCGAGAACGATCTGACGATCGGCGTGCACGGGCCGGGCGATGTCCATGTGATCATCGTCGGTTCATCCGAATAATCGGATGTTTCTGAGAAATGTGAACAAAATCTTATCATTGTCATCTGGACAATATCCTTCCATAGCGGTAAGGTGGCGTTAGGTTCGGAAGGCGGCATTCGGCCGCATTTCCGGTCTCCGCTGCGGGAGGATTTGCGCCGCGCGCGTCTACCTGCGCGCGGCTTTCCGCTTTCAGGTGTTTGATCACTTTGAATTGCCGGGGGTGCACGGAGATGATGATGCAGAGGCTGCGGATCGGCAACGGCGGAAGGCATCTGGCATTGGAGGACGGACGGCCTTTTTTCTGGCTGGGGGATACGGCGTGGGAGCTGTTCCACCGGCTCACGATCGAGGACGCCGAACATTATTTGCGCACGCGGTCCGGGCAGCAGTTCACGGTTATTCAGGCCGTCGCGCTGGCGGAATTCGAAGGCGTGACGACCGCAAATGCTTACGGAAGGCTGCCGCTCAAGACCGGCGCGAACGGATTGCCCGATCCGGCATATCCCGATACGGACGGTCCGAATTCTTATTGGGACCATATCGATGCGGTCATCCGGCTGGCGGAATCGCTTGGCCTGTACATTGCGCTCCTGCCTACATGGGGAGACAAGTTCAACAAAGCCTGGGGGAAAGGACCGGAGATTTTCACGTCGGACAATGCCTGGCGTTACGGCCGCTGGCTGGGCGAACGGTACCGGGATGCGCCGAACATCGTCTGGGTGCTCGGCGGCGACCGGGCGTTAAATACGCGGCGGCATTTCGACATCGTCAGCCGGATGGCGGAGGGCCTTACGGAAGGCGACGGCGGCGCGCATCTGATCACTTATCATCCGCAGGGCGGCGACTCGTCGTCGCGGCAGCTTCATGATGAACCTTGGCTTGATTTCAACATGATTCAATCCGGTCACGGCGAAGCGATGATCGCCAACGATGTCCGCGTGCTGGCGGATTACGAGCGCGAGCCGGTGAAACCGGTGCTGGACGCCGAGCCTTGCTATGAAGACCATCCGATCGGGTTCAAGGCGGCGAACGGCTATTTCGACGCCGCCGATGTGCGCAAGGCCGCCTATTACGCGCTGCTGTCGGGCGCCTGCGGCCACACGTACGGCCACCATTCCGTCTGGGCGATGGCGGACGGTCCGATGGCCGGCGCGGCGTCGCACGGCAATCCGGGCAACTATATTGTGATGAGCTGGCGGGACGCGCTCCGGCGGCCGGGCGCGGAGCAGATGCGCTGGCTGCGCGCGTTCGGCGAGCGGTATGCGCCGGCGGGGTTCACGCCGGACGCCGGTCTGCTCGCCGGCAATTTCGAGGGGGCGGGCCGCCAGGTTGCGGCAAGGGGCGAAGGATGCGCCGCCGTCTACACGCCGTCGGGACCGTATGTGGATGTGGCGGCCGGCCTGAAGGGCCTGAATGCGGCCGGAGCGAAGTGGTACGATCCGCGCAGCGGCGAAGAGCGTCCGGCAGCGGCTGTTGCCGGCGATAAGGCGCTGCGGTTCTTCACGCCGACCGCCGGCCGGGGCGAGGATTGGGTGCTCGTCGTACCGGAAGGTTGATGCGGCTGCTCCCTCTCGAATAGGATTCGATGCGACGGCGAACGCTAACGGCGATGGCATCGAATGCTTCGAAAGGGAGGTGCGCGCCATGAAACGCAGGGCAGCGGCCATCGCCGTGCTGGCCGCCGGCGCCTTGATGTTCGCCGGCTGCGCGGAGACGCAGGGCGATGTCGGCAATCGCAACATCAAGGAGAAAAGAATCCTCAAGGACGGCAACGGCAATCTTGTCATCGACCGGCGGTTCGCGAACGACCAGCTGAACGAGCAGAACCGGGTGTACGGCCGCCGGCTCAACAGCAACAATCTGATCGGCAACCATCAGAATTACCGGATGGAAGCCAGCCAGGACATCGCCGATCGGATCCGGAAGGCGGAAGGGTTGAGTGACGTCTATGTCATCCTGACCGACCGCAACGCCTATGTCGCCGTCAACAAGCGGATCGACGCCGGCGACCGGCTGAAGCGCGGAGCCGCAGGCGCCGACGGACTTCCGAGTTCGCGGACGGGATCGCGCGCCGGGCTGAACAACAAGACAGCCGGGGGAAAAACCGGCGGCAACGGCAAGTCCGGCGGCACTCTGGAAGAGCGGATCGCCCGGCATGTGAAGGAGATGGCGCCGATGATTGAGCGCGTCTATGTGTCCGAGGAGCCGGACTTCGTCAGCCGGATGAGCGAGTACATCCAGACGGCGCGCCGCGGCGAGCCGATCCAGGGATTCATCGCCCAGTTCAACGCGATGGTGGAGCGGCTGTTTCCCGCGGAGTCGGGCATCCGCATCAGCAGAAGCAACTCCGGCATTTACGATTGATGCGAACGGCCGGTCAGGGTCGACCTGACCGGCCTTTCTCATGCCGCTATTTCTCTGATGATGCCGGCTGCGGCTCCAGCCGCGCCAGCGGCTTCATGGCCGGCCCTTCCACGACATTGCCCTTGTAGTCGAACCTGGAGCCGTGGCACGGGCAGTCCCATGTCCGCTCGCCGGGGTTCCACCTCACCTCGCAGCCCATGTGGGTGCAGGTCGTGTCCACAAGATGCAGCTCGCCTTGCGGGTCCCGGTAGGCGCCCGCGCGCTTGCCGTTCAGCTCGACGACGGCGCCTTCGTCCGGCGCCAGCGATTCCGGCGTCCGTCCGGGTTTCTCCAGCTTGCCGGAAATGAGTGAGCCCGCGACCCGCGCGTTCGAGCCGACAATTACGCGCAGATCCGGATCGGCATGAAAACGCGACGGCGTGAACAGCTCCGCATACCGGTTGTCGCGTCCGAGCGCCAGATCCACGATCAGCATGGCGGCGGCGGTGCCCCCGGTCATGCCCCATTTGCGGTAGCCGGTCGCGACGAGGATGTTCGGCTTGTCCTTGTCCGGCGGGCCGACGTACGGCACCTTGTCGGTCGTGATGATGTCCTGCGCGGACCAGCGGTACGCGACCGATTCGGCGCCGAACAGCCGCTCGCCGAATTCGGCCAGCGCGGCGTAGCGCCGCTCCGCATCCTCCGCCGCGCCGGATCGGTGGTTCTCGCCGCCGATCAGCACGAGCGGCCCCTCCGGACTGCCCGCCCGGCGCAGGGAGCGGCGCGGCTCGTCGGCGCTGATGTACATCCCGCCGGGATACGGCTGCTTCGGCCGGATTGCGACGACGTACGACCGGTCGATGTGCAGCCGGGCGAACAGCCCGCCGGTCTTGTCGATGAACGGATAGTGGCTGGCCGCCACGACGGCGTTGCAGCGGACCTTACGGCCACCCTCCGTCCGCACGGTCGGGCGGCCGCCGTCCGTGTCGACGCCGGTCGCCGTCGTCTTCTCGTGGATGCGGACGCCGAGCCGCACGGCTTCATCGAGCAGCCGCCGCATGTAGCGCAGCGGGTGGAAGCGCGCCTGCTTCCGCATGACGAGCGCCGCCGCTGCTTCCACGGGCACCGGAATTTCCGCGACAAGCTCGCCTTCGATGCCGAGGGCGTCGTAGGCGCGCAGCTCCTGCTCCAGCTTGGCGACCGACCGATTTTCCGTCACATAGACATAGGCGTCTTCCTCCGCCCATTCGCAGTCGATGTTCCACTCGCGCACCCGGCCTTCGATGAAGGTCATCGCGTCGCGGTTTGCTGCATAGTACAGCTTCGCCTTCTCTTGGCCGAAATGGGCGATCAGCTCATCGTAGATGAGATGGTGCTGCGCCGTCACTTTGGCCGTCGTATGTCCCGTCGTGCCCCGCAGCACGCGCGACGCCTCGAGCACGATGACGCGCGCGCCTTCCTTCGCCAGCAGCCAGGCGGCCGTCAGCCCCGTAATGCCTGCGCCGACGATTACAACATCGGCATCCGTGTCTTCCTGCAGCGGCTGGAATTCCGGCAACGGCTCGGACTCGATCCAGTACGACAGCGTGTTCTCCGGCAGACCGGCATTTCCTCCCGTCATTCCTGCGGCAGCCTCCTTCGCATAACCCCGGAAAAAGGGCATTCGTGCTTGTGCAGGAATAGTTTCTCTTGTCCGCGGCGGATTCATACCGACCGGCCGGCCCGCCTGATCTTACTCAACACAACCGCTAAGGAGCCCCGGACTTTGCATTCTTCGTTCAATCCGGACACGTCTTTTCTTCCGCATTTCCTTTCCGCCTGATGAGCAGACGCCCGAAAAAGCGCGCCGCTCAGCCCATTTCTGCCGCTTGCCGCACCACATGTTCCCGCCATTCATAAGATAAGTTGACTGTATCCCTTAACCTTGTTAAACCATCACATTACAGGCAAGGAGGGGTGACAACTTGAAGGGCAGCGAGCACAAAAGCAAATTTCTTTTGACGCATCGCGAGCGGGAAGTATTCGAACTCCTTGTTCAGGACAAGACGACGCGCGACATAGCACAACAGCTGTTCATCAGCGAAAAGACTGTGCGGAATCATATATCGAATGTCATGCAGAAGCTCAACGTCAAAGGCCGTTCTCAAGCGGTTGTGGAGCTGATCAAGCTCGGGGAGCTCAAAATATAGCGCATCTGATACAAGGAACCTTCTGTTCGCTCCTTCACGGAGTGGAAGGAGGTTTTTTATTGCGTCTTGCAGTCGTTCGGGACAAGCGCCCGAAAGACAGCGAAGCGCCCCGAACCTTGCGGTCCGGGGCGCTGCTTTTGCCGGGGCCTTTAACGGCGTTCGGCCGTTACAGACGGGATGCGCGAAGAATGATGACGAGCAGAATGAAGAGAACGAGAACGGTGCCGGTATCCGAGTAGCGCTTCTTCGGCATGCAATGTTGATGATGATAGCCGGTTCCGGCCATGCCATACATTCCCGGATGGACGGACGCGTAAGGATGGTGTCCGATCGCGCCCGCCGCACCGGCTCCGATGTGAACGTCCGCGCCGAATCCCGCTGCTCCCGCTGCACCCAGATTGCCATAATCCGCCATGTCCCATACACTCCTTCACTGGTTTTTGGAATTTGGTGAATTGCACATTGACAATGTATGCGCAGGGGACATCAGCGGGATGGCAATCCGCCTACCGCAAGCAAAAATAGGTCCTTGCCCCGCCCGCCGCATGCGTCAGGTGTTGATTTTGAAATGAAACTCGGGATGTTTGTAGATAAGCTCGAAATGGGGGGCGGAACCGAGCACGCTGTCCAGATCTTCCGGCGTGAACAGGAAGAAATCGTTATAAAGCGGGTAACCGGCTCCGTAGTAGTAGCAGAGCCATACCAGCTTCGAACAGTAGATGGATGACCACGGATCTTCCAGCGGTATCGCCGGCGAGAATGAGAACGGCGGCACGATGATGCCTTTCGCGTAGTTGGCCTGGCAAGCCTGATGGTACGTGATGGCATACTGCGCACTGCCCGCGGCCAGCCAGTCCGGAATCGGCCGGTAGTGCGCGTGTTTCGGATGCTGCATGAAAAATTCCGCTGCCGGAGCGCGACGCACGTAAGGAAACGTCACGACCGCCTCGACGATTTCGTCCGGGCCGACGGCGATGGCGCTGTGGCCGAGGAAACCCGTCGGCACGGCCAGCATATTGTCGCAAGCCGTCAGCACATCGCCCGGCCTCAGGACGCGGTGTGCAAAGTTCATCCGGATCACCACCCACACCACTATATGCGGCATGGGCGGATGTCGTGCTTTTTTTTGTGACCCAACGGATGCGTCCGCACGGAAGCGGATGACCTGCCCTCAACCGTTCACGATCTTGCCGCCGTTCAGATGGAGCGTCTGGCCGGTCATGTACGTCGAATCGCCGCTGGCGAGAAAGACGTAGGCGGCAGCCAGTTCGGACGGTTGACCGGGCCGCTTCATCGGCGTGTCGGTGCCGAATGTCGCCGTGTCTTCCGCCGCGAAGGTGGACGGAATGAGCGGCGTCCAGATCGGCCCGGGCGCGACGGCGTTCACGCGGATGCCCTGCGCTGCAAGATTTTTGGCCAGCGCGCGGGTGAACGCGACGACGGCGCCCTTCGAAGCGGAATAGTCGATCAGCGTTGGGCTTCCTACATAGGCGGTGACCGATGCGGTGTTGATGATCGCCGCGCCTTCCTTCAGATGCGGCAAGGCCGCCTTCGTCAGGTGGAACATGCCGAACACGTTCGTGCGGAAGGTCCGCTCAAGCTGCCCGGCGGTAATGTCCGTGAGGGCAGGCTGCGGATGCTGCTCGGCCGCGTTGTTGACGACGATGTCCAGCCGGCCGAACGTCTGCACGATCCGGTCGATCGCCTGCTCGCAGAACGCCTCGTCGCCGATATCGCCGGCGATCAGCAGACAGCGTCTGCCGAGCTCTTCGATGCGGCGCTTCACATTGTCCGCATCCTGCTGCTCGTTCAGGTAGATGATCGCCACATCGGCGCCTTCCTTCGCGAAGGCGACGGCCGCGGCGTGGCCGATGCCGCTGTCTCCGCCGGTGATGACGGCGGCTTTGCCGGTCAGTTTGCCCGCCGGCTTGTAGAGCGGCGACTCGATCTCCGGATGGGGCTGCATGGCGGTCTCCGTGCCGGGCTGCCGCGTCTGGTGCTGCGGCGGGAAGATCTGCGTCGTGCCGGCCATTTCATTCGCCTCCTTGCATGCTGTCGGAATCGGCGGAAAGTTCCGCCGCATGCTTAGGTTGGGATAAACGGCAGGCCGTCATGCATCGCGCCGCTTGCCTTGGCTGCCGGTGGGCCGAATGGTAAGATAGTGCCGTAACCGGATTCGGGAAGAGGGGATCGTGCGTGTTCGGTAAATTTGCGATTTTCAGCTTGCTCTGGATTTTGCTTGGCAACCCGGTTGCCGCCATCGTCGTGCTGATCATCATCCTTTACATATTGGACCGCAGATTCGTCGGCCTGTCCCCGAGCGTGGTGAAACCGTTCAGGCGGGCGCGGCGGATCCGTCAGCTGAAGCAGCAGCTCTCGCTCAACCCGAACGACATGTCCGCGCGGATGGAGCTTGCGCATCTGCTCATCGAGCGCAAAGCATACGGCGAAGCGAGGCGGCTGCTCGAGCCGGCGGCGGAGACGATGGCGCATTCGGCCGAATATTGGGACGATCTCGGCACGGCGCTGCTGTTCACCGGCAGCCGGGCGGAAGGCGAGAGCGCGATCCGGCGGGCGCTTGACATCAATCCGCGGGTGAAATACGGTCAGCCGTACCTGCGGCTCGCCGCGGTGAACCGCGATCAGCCGGAGAAAGCGCTGAAGCTGCTCGACGAACTGCAGGCGATCCACTCCTCTTCCTGCGAAGCCTATTACCGGATGGGCATGATCTACAAGGCTCTCGGCCGCAGGGAAGAAGCGCGGCGGGCGCTGGACGAGGCGGCCGCCCTCTATCGCACGCTTCCCCGCTACAAGCGCCGGGAAGAGCGGCCGTGGGCGATCCGGAGCCGGCTGGCGCGGCTGTTCGCATGACCGGGCAGGCCGGCTGGCGCGGCGCAGCGGATCGGGCGGTGCGACCGCGGACGGCATCATCCGGAGAGGAGACAAGCAATGACTCGGCTGGCAGATGAACGATCGGAACAGCTGATGCGGGCGCTGGCCGGCGGCATGCCGCTTGACCGTGTGGCGGAAGGGCATGCCCTGTACCGCGGCGGGCGCGTCCTGGTCATGGAAGTCGTCATGAACACCGTGTACGGCGCGGTGAACGACGGGACGGTGTATGCCGTCACGCTCGATGCGGACGATATGGCGTACAGCACGTGCACCTGTCCGGAGGATGCGGCATGCGTTCATATGGCGGCGCTTTTCTTCCGCTACTGCGAATCGGCGGGCGGGGATGCGGATGCGGTGCTGCGGATGATGACGGAGGGCGCCCGCGGGGACGCGGACGGCGGGGCGGGCGCCGTGTCCGGCGGGACGGACGGCCCGGAGGCGTGGGCGGAATGGTTCGCCGGACGGTTCGGGGCCGTCTGGCAGCAATGCCGCCATTCGCTCCACCCGCTTCAGCCGGTGCTGCTGGAGGCGAAGGGAAAGGCCCGGGATTGGCCGCGTGAGATGCGGCGCCTCCATTGGCTTCAGACCGTGCTGCTCGTGCTGGAGCAGGCCGAGCACGCCTACGCCGTGACGGACCCGTCGAACCGCTACTATTACGAAATGTCGTTTTCCCGCTCGGTCGAGCCGTGGGTTCAGCATTGGCTGGAGCTGCTGCACGAGACGGAACCCGTCCCGGCGAACGATGCGGAGGAACGATGGCTGCGCGCCATCGCGCTCCGGCTGCGAAATGCCGCGCTTGACGAGACATTTAAACTGCTGCGCTGGGATGAGCTGTATGTCGCGTGGTGGGACCGCTTCGCCGGCTGGCCGGATGCCGTTCGCGAAGAGCGCGAAGTGATCGGACGGCTGGCGGATCAGGTTGCCGATGCGGACACGACTGCGCATTCATCTTCACCGCGCGCGTCCGCCGTCCTGACCGCCCTGGCCTTCTTCCGCTGCAAGGCGGGCGACCATGTCGGCGCAATCGACGCGATGAGGCGGACGCCGTTCGAGCGCACGTCGACCTTCGTCCTGCGGTTCGCCGAGCGCTGCCTTGCGGAAGGCGATTTCGCCGCGCTGGAACGATGGATGCGGTTCCTGCAGGAGCAGCTTCGCTTGACCCGTGTCGCGGCGGTGCTGAAGCCGTATCTGAAACTGTGCCGTTCGGCAGACGAGCGGCAGCCGGACAATCCGCTGTGGATCCGGATGATGCGGGAGTGGCTGCCCGTATCGTACGGGGAGCTGTCGGCGCATTATCTGTCGCGCGGGCGCATGCGGGAGTGGACCGATCTGCAGCTTGCCATGGGCATCCGGCCGGAGGATCTCGATCCCGGCCATCTCCGCGTTCTGGCGAAGGAGGCGCCGGAACTGCTGCTGCCGCTGTTCCACCGGGCGGTGGACGAGTCGGTGCGCACCCGCGGCAGGCAGGGCTACCGCGCGGCAGTCCGGCATCTCAAGCGGCTGGAGAAGCTGTACCGCGCGGCCGGCCGGGAGGAACGCTGGCGGATGTTCATCCGGGAATTCCGCATCCGCCACGCCCGGCTCCGGGCGCTGCAGGAAGAGCTGCGGTACGCCAATCTGAGCGATGATTGAGGAAGCGGCCGGCCCCGAGGCGCCAGGCAGGCGCTGCGGGGCCGAATTTCATGCATTTCAACGGATGCGGGGGGCGCCTCACGTCTCGCCGGACAGCTCGTCCAGCGTCTTGCTGAAGCTTGGCGCGAAGCGCTCGAGGAACCATTCCGCCTCGGGCAGCGCCAGCCGGTCGAGCGAAGCTTTGATCTGGCGGAAGGCGACCGCGAATTCCCGGTTGCCGGAGGCCAGCTCGACCGTGCATTTCAGATAGGCGTCCAGGAGATCGGCGGCTTTCAAATATTTGCGGAGTTCCACGTCGGTATCGTCGATGTTTCTTATGACGGATCCGTTCCGGTCGCCGACCCGCATGTCGACGCCGGGCTGGGAATCTTCGCTATTTCGAGACTGGCTGCTGATCCGCATGTCGTCACAGGGTTGTGTATCTTCGCTGTTTCGCGATTGGCTGCCGTTTCGCATTTCGTCACCGGGTTGCGAATCGTCGCTGTTCCCATTGCCGGCTTCGTTCCGGTCGACGTCCCGTGCTGCATTTTCTCCGCCGCTTGCATCCGCTCCGGACTCGCTCCGTTGCCACGTCTTGCCCGTCAGGAGCGGCGCGTACGCTTCCCTGAGCGGCTCGGGCACCATGGCGGCGAGCCGTTCCGCGGCCAGCGCCTCGATCTCGCGGAAGCTGTCCAGCATCCGCGGATTGTGATGCTTGACCGGCGTCGGAATGTCGCCCGTGAACACTTCGGTCGCATCGTGGAACAGCGCCATCGCCGCCGCGCGGTCCGCGTTCAGCCGCCTGCCGAAGACGCGGTTGCCGATCTCGCACAGCAGATGCGTCAGCAGCGCGACATGATAGGAATGTTCCGCGACGTTCTCGCGCGTCGTGTTGCGCATGAGGCTCCAGCGCTCGATATGGCGCAGACGGTACAGGTACGCCAGAAAATGACTCTCCACTTCCGCCGACTCCCTTTCTCATCCCCGAGTTCGAACTATCGGATGGTGCTGCGAATTGCGACCGGTTGCGGGTTGGCGCTGGTCGTCCGGCGGCGCAGATGAACGGCATTCTGTGCCGTTAATGGCGGTCTCGCGGGTGCCGGCGAGGCCAATAACGGCATTTCGTGCCGTTATTGGCTCGTTGGAGCCGCCCGCCATGGTCGACTGCGCGAATTAACGGCATTCTGTGCCGTTAATGGTGGTCTCGCGGGTGCCGGCGAGGCCACTAAAGGCAAATCGTGCCGTTAGTGGCGTGTTTGGAGCCGCTAGACCTGTCCGAAAGTGATCGCCAACGAAACCACGTTCCGTTAATGTCGTTCCCGCAAGCGGTTAAATGCCGCTAACGGCCCCCGTTCCGTTACAAACAAAGCGAAGCTGTCCAATCCGCCCGACCGCCCTCACCGCGAATTCGCAGCTCATCATCAACTTCCTCTATTCTACCATACTTCGTTCCTGGGCTGATGCAGGTCTGTGCATCCGGACTTCACTCCCATGCGCGCAAATGTGGTATGATAAGAAGGAGAGCATAGATCAGAGAGGAGCCGGCTGTACATGATCGAACAATTTGAAGAGAGCATATACCGGCTGATCGTCGAGACGTCGACCAATCTGCCGGGCGACGTGCGCCGGGCGATCAAGGCGGCGCAGGAAGCGGAGGACCGCGCGACGCGGGCGGGGCTGTCGCTCAGCACGATCGCGTCCAACATCCAGATGGCGGAGTGCAACGTGTCGCCGATCTGCCAGGACACCGGCATGCCGACGTTCGTCCTGCACGTGCCGGTCGGCGCGAACCAGATCGTCATGAAGGAGAAGATCCGCAGCGCGATCGCGCGCGCGACGAAGGACGGCAAGCTGCGCACGAACTCCGTCGATTCGCTGACGGGCGCCAATTCGGGGGACAACCTCGGCCCGGGGACGCCGGTCATCCATTTCGAGCAATGGGAACGGGACGAGATCGAAGTCCGGCTCATCCTGAAAGGCGGCGGCTGCGAGAACAAGAACATCCAGTACAGCCTGCCCGCCGAGCTGGAAGGGCTGGGCAAGGCCGGCCGCGACCTGGACGGCATCCGCAAATGCATTCTGCACGCCGTCTATCAGGCGCAAGGGCAAGGGTGCAGCGCCGGATTCATCGGCGTCGGCATCGGCGGTGACCGGACGACCGGCTACGAGCTGGCGAAGCAGCAGCTGTTCCGCCGCGTCGACGACGTGAACCCGGTTCCGGAGCTGCGGCAGCTTGAAGAATACATCATGGACGCCGCGAACAAGCTCGGCATCGGCACGATGGGCTTCGGCGGCAACGTGACGCTGCTCGGCTGCAAGATCGGCGCCATCAACCGGCTGCCGGCAAGCTTCTTCGTCTCCGTCGCCTATAACTGCTGGGCGTTCCGCCGCCAGGGCGTGCTGATCGACGCCGGAAACGGCGAAATCAAGGAATGGCTGTATCCGCGCGGCGACGAAGTGTCGATGGAAGAAGAGCCGGAGGCGGCCGCGCAGCCCGCGGAGACGGAACAGCGCCGCGAAGTGCGGCTGAAGACGCCGCTGACGGAGGAGCAGGTGCGGAATCTGCGCGTCGGCGACATCGTCATCCTCGACGGCGAAATTCATACCGGCCGCGACGCGCTGCACAAATATCTGGTTGACCATGATTCGCCGGTTGATCTGAACGGCGCGGTCATCTACCACTGCGGTCCGGTCATGCTGAAGGACGAGCAGGGCGAATGGCATGTCAAGGCCGCCGGTCCGACGACGAGCGCGCGCGAGGAGCCGTATCAGGGCGACATCATCAAGAAGTTCGGCGTCCGCGCCGTCATCGGCAAGGGCGGCATGGGCAAGAAGACGCTGGCGGCGCTCAAGGAGCACGGCGCCGTCTATCTGAACGCGATCGGCGGTGCGGCGCAGTATTATGCCGAGTGCATCAAGCGCGTCAACGGCGTACATTTCCTCGAGTTCGGCATTCCGGAGGCCATGTGGCATCTGGAGACCGAAGGGTTCGCGGCGATCGTCACGATGGACGCCCACGGCAACAGCCTGCACGCCGACGTCGAGCATGACTCGCTCGCAAAGCTCGAACAGTTCAAAGAACCGGTCTTCAAGTAAAAAAGACGGTATCCGAACGCAAAGAAAGCGTGATTCCCACGAGAACCTTTACATCATTCACATCCGCATTCAACCGGTGGTATGACCGCCGGATGTCGCTGCTGACCCCGGGAGCACTGCTCCTGGGGTTCTTGTGCTCGGACGCGCTGATCGGCGGCGTGCCGCTCGTGCCCTGGCTGTTCGCGTACATCACGTTCGCGATGGGCCTGGGCATCCGCGCGCAAGAGGTGAAGCTGGCGTTCACACGCCCGCTGCCGATGCTGGCGGCGCTCGCCGCGGCCCATATTCTCATGCCGCTGGCGGCATGGGGAGCCGGGAGCGCGCTGTTCGGCGCGGAGTCGCCGTATGTCGTCGGTTTCGTGCTGCTCATGCTCATTCCGCTCGGCATCGTCATCGGTCTCGGCTATTTCCGTCCGGAGGCCGCCGTGCCGGTTGTGCTGTCCATTCTCATTCAGCAGCCGGGAGCCGCGCTGTTCCGAAGTCTTCTCAGGAAAATTTACGAGCGGGGCGCTGGCCGAAAGGCGCCCGGCGAGGTTACGATGGAGCGGAAAGGCTGAACCGCGGAGGGGGAAGAGGATGAACAGTTTCCGTTCGCGGCTTGCGGCGGTGATGATCGGCCTGGTCGGAATGGCGGTGGCAGCCGCGGGGATCTACATGGCCGTCACGTTCGAACGGAGCCATTATGATGCCTTGCGGGACAATCTGGTCCGCGAGATCGGACTGATCGAGGATGCCGTCGACTGGCACCCGGCGGCCGGTACGGACGCTTACGCCCGTTTCACGGAGCGGGCGCGGCATTACCGGTCGATCACCGGCGCCCGCGTCACGTTCATCGCCGGCGACGGCACGGTGCTCGGCGATTCGGATCACGATCCGGCGTCGATGGACAACCATCTGGACCGGCCGGAAGTGGCCGAGGCGCAGCGGAAGGGTGTCGGCTACGATGTCCGGCGCAGCGATACGACGCATCACAACATGATGTATGTCGCCGTGAAGCGGGAGGCGGGGGATGCGGACGGATTCATCCGTCTCGCGCTCGATGTCAGCGAAATCGAGCAAGGCATCCGCCGGCTCTGGTTCGGGCTCATCACCGGGCTGCTGCTGCTCCTCGCGGTCGCGGCGGCGGCGAGCTGGCGGATCGCCCGCGGCATGACGAAGCCGCTGGAAGCGGTCACCCGCGCGGCGCAGCGCATCCGCAACATGGATTACGAAGCCAGGGTCGAGGTGGACCCGCGCGGCGAGATCGGCGAGCTCGGACGCGCGGTGAACGCGATGGCCGAAAGCCTGCAGCAGCAGATGGTGCGCATCCGGCAGAAGGAGAGCCAGCTCGAGAGCGTGCTCGACAACATGACGAGCGGCATCGTCATGATCAATCGCGCCGGCGTCATCCTGCTGCTCAACCGGATGGCCGAGGAGCTGCTCGGCATGCCGGCTCACGAGCTGCTTGGGCGCCAATATACGGAAGCCCGGCAGCAGTACGAACTGGTGCGACTGATCGGGGATGCGTTGGAACGGCGGGAACATCTCCGCGACGAGCTGACGTTCTACTACCCCGAAGAGCGGCAGATCGAGATCAATCTCGTGCCGATCGAGGGCCGGGACGATTCCGGCGGGCTGCTGCTCGTGCTGCAGGACGTGACCGCCATCCGGCGGCTCGAGCGGATGCGGAGCGAATTCGTCGCCAATGTCTCGCACGAACTGAAGACGCCGATCGCCGCGGTGAAAGGTTTCGCCGAAACGCTGCTCGGCGGCGCCTGCAGCGATCCGGAGACGCAGCGCGCGTTTCTCAAGATCATCCATGACGAGAGCGACCGGCTCAACCGGCTCGTGAACGACATCCTCGAACTGTCGAAGATCGAGTCGCGGCGCGCGCCGCTCCTGTTCTCGCCGGTCGAGCTCGGGCCGTTCATCGGGAAGACGGTCGAGCTGCTCGCGAAGGAAGCGGAGCGGAAGAACATCCGGATCGAGACGGAGGTCGGGGACGAACTGTACGTCGAGGCGGATGAGGACCGTCTGCGCCAGATCGTCGTGAATGTGCTGTCGAATGCGATCAATTACACGCCCGAAGGCGGCCGCGTCCGGATCCAGGTTGAACCGGTCGCATCCGGAGACGGACAGATCGCGGAGGAAGATGACTACGATGCGATCCGCATCCGCATCTCCGACAACGGCATCGGCATCCCGAAGAAAGATTTGCCGCGCATCTTCGAGCGGTTCTACCGGGTGGACAAGGCGCGCTCCCGCAGTTCGGGCGGCACCGGACTCGGCCTGTCCATCGTGAAGCATCTCGTCGAGCTTCACCGGGGGTCGATTGCCGTCGAGAGCACGGTCGGCGTCGGCACGACGTTCACGATCGAACTGCCGGTGCTGCAGGAAAGTGCAGGCGACGCGGGACTCTTTTTACAATAGCTTAACACTTCGCCGGACAGGTCATGGTATAGTAGAGTTGATGATCCCACTCATTCGGGGGTTGCCCATGGCAGAACGCATTCTGGTCATCGAGGACGAGCCGACGCTGGCGCGTCTCCTGTCGTACAATCTGATGCAGGAAGGATACGAGACGACGGTCGAGGGCCACGGCAGCGACGGGCTGCAGGCCGCGCTGCGGCAGTCGTTCGACCTCATTCTGCTGGACATCATGCTGCCCGGCATGAACGGCTTCGAAATTCTCACGAAGCTCAGACAGCACGGCGTCCGCACGCCGGTCATCATTCTGACGGCGCGCAATGCGGAGGATGAAGTGGTGCAGGGATTGCGGCACGGGGCGGACGACTACATGACGAAGCCGTTCGGCGTCGCGGAGCTGCTGGCGCGCGTCGCGGCGGTGCTGCGCCGGTCGCGCAGCGGCGAGGCGGCGCCGGCCGCGGAAGAGAACGTCATCCGGGTGGGGGACCTTGCCATCTATCCGGACAAGTACGAGGTGACCGCGGGCGGCGAGCCGGTAGCGCTGAGACCCAAGGAGTTCGAGGTGCTGCTCTATCTCGTGCAGCGTCCGGGCGTCGTCGTGACGCGGGACGATCTGATGAACGTCGTCTGGGGGTTCGACTATATCGGCGGGCAGCGGACGGTCGATGTGCACGTCAGCTCCCTGCGCAAAAAGCTGGAGCTGAGCCCCCAGTCGGTGCAGATCGAATCGATCCGCGGCGTCGGCTACAAGCTCGTGCTGCCCCGGAGGGAGGGGGTAAAACACTGACCATCCGCCTCCCTTTCACTTCCGGCTCCAGGACAGCATCCGCTTCTGGTACGCTTTCGGCGAGCAGTCGTTGTATTTCTTGAACATTTTGTAGAAATGCGCCATGTTCGGAATGCCGATCATTTCCCCGATTTCCGATATGCTGCGGTCTTCCGTCAGGAGAATCCGCTCCGCCCACTTGATCTTCCGGAAGTTGACGTATTCCGTGAAGGAAAGCCCCACCGTCTTCTTGAAAAATTTCACGAAATAATAATAACTCATGTTGGCGAGCTTGCAGACGCGGTCCACCTGGATGCGGCCGGTCAGATTCGCTTCGACGTAGTCAAACACCGGCTTGAGCCGCTGCAGGTCGAAGCTGTCGAGCTCCTCGAGCATGCGGCGGTTGTCGTTGCGCAGCAAGAGCAGCAGGATGCGTTTCAGCAGAATGTTCACGGCCAGTTCATAGCCGATCGACTTGGCGGCGGCCTCGTCGAAGATGCGCTTCACGCATTCGGCGATTTCGGCGCGCACCTCGGGTTGTTCGCGGAAGATATAGTTCAGCCGGCTGAGCGGATGCTGCGTCTCGTTGAAATAGCGGAGGTAGGGCATCGTGCTCGGGTCGAAAAATTTGTCCAGGTCAAACTGCAATACATAATAGTCCAGTTCCCGCGTCACGGCCCGGTCGCAATGGAGCTGGTTCGAGCCGATCAGGACGATGTCGCCGGGTCCGATATGGTGCTGCTCGTCTTCGATCAGCACGTGCAGCTCGCCGCCGACGACCAGCAGCAGTTCGACTTCCCGATGATAATGCCAGCTGATAAAAACGTCGTCGTAACGCTGCGGGCGAAAAATTTTGAGCGACAACAGCGGATTTTCGTATTCGACTTTCTCCTTGTAGGCCTCCACGCATTTTCACCGGCTTTCACAAAATCGCATAATTGTGCAAACGTTTTTACTTTCGGTCAGCTCTATTCTATCGGGAGTTGAGACCAAAAATCAATAGTACTGTCAGGCGGCTGCATTTTGCAGACAAACCTTAACATTCGTTGGAACTTTAGGGAGTAATGTTCGTATATTCTATTGGAATCACGGAATTGGCGAAGCAGGGGAGGGGTGTGAATGGAAGCGCTGTTCTGGGCATGTCTGATCGGCGGTATCGTCTATTCCGTCGTCACCATCGTGTTCGGCGATATTTTGGGCGATGCGCTGGACGGATTGCTGGACTTCCTGCCCGACGGGCTGGACTGGCTCCACCCGATGACGGTCGTGGGCGGAATCACCGTGTTCGGCGGTGCCGGGCTCATGCTCGGCCATTATACGAACCTTGCCGTGTGGGGCGTTGTCGCCTTTGCGCTGCTGGCCGCCGTCATCATCGGAGCGGGCGTCTATTTCTTCTATGTCCGGCCGATGCGGGCGACGGAAAGTTCCACGGGCTACTCGATGGAGGAAATGCCGGGCAAGCTGGCCGAAGTGCTCGTTCCGATTCCCGCCGACGGCTACGGGGAGGTGATGCTCCGGATGGGAGCGGCCGGGGTGACGAACCGGATGGCCGCGAGCTTCGACGGCGTGCCGGTGGAGGCCGGCGCACAGGTCGTCGTCGTCGAGGTGCGGGACGGCACGCTGTACGTCTCCAGGCTGGATTCCGATTTTTCAAGCAATATTCCGGATGAGAGGAGATAGTCTATGATCGAATGGATTCCGATTATTGTTATCGTCGTACTGGTCTTGCTTGGCCTGGCGTTCTGGGCGCGCTACAAGACGGTCGGTCCCGATGAAGCGATGATCGTCACCGGCTCGTTCCTCGGCAACCGCAATACGGTGATTGACGAAAGCGGCCGCAAGATCAAGATCGTCCGCGGAGGCGGCGCGTTCATCCTGCCGATCTTCCAGAAGGCGGAATTCATCTCCCTGCTGTCGCACAAGCTGGACGTGTCGACGCCGGAAGTGTACACCGAGCAAGGGGTTCCGGTGCTCGCCGACGGCGTGGCGATCATCAAGATCGGCGGTTCGATCGAAGATATCTCGACCGCTGCCGAGCAGTTCATGGGCAAGCCGATCGAAGCGCTGAAGGGCGAGGCGCAGGAAGTGCTGGAAGGCCATCTGCGCGCCATCCTCGGCTCGATGACGGTCGAGGAAGTGTACCGGAACCGCGACAAGTTCGCCCAGGAAGTGCAGGGCGTGGCGGCGAAGGACCTGAAGAAAATGGGGCTGCAGATCGTCTCGTTCACGATCAAGGACGTGCGCGACAAGCATGGTTACCTCGAAGCGCTCGGTAAGCCGCGCATTGCGATGGTGAAGCGGGACGCCGAGATCGCGGAGGCGGAAGCGATCCGCGACGCGCGCATCCAGAAGGCGCGGGCCGAAGAAGAGGGCATGAAGGCGGAACTGCTGCGCGACACGAACATCGCCGAGGCGACGAAGGAGAAGGAACTGAAGGTCGCCGCGTTCAAGAAAGAGCAGGACATGGCGCGGGCGGAAGCCGACCAGGCGTATGCCATCCAGGAAGCGCGCGCGAAGCAGAGCGTCGTCGAAGAGCAGATGAAAGTCGAGCTGGTGCGCAAGGAGCGCGAGATCGATCTCGAAGAGAAGGAGATTCTGCGCCGCGAGAAGCAGTATGACGCGGAAGTGAAGAAGAAGGCGGACGCCGACCGGTACGCGATCGAACAGGCGGCGGAAGCGGAGAAGGCAAGACGCATCCGCGAGGCCGAAGCGATGCAATTCCGCATCGAAGCGGAAGCAAAGGCGCAAGCGGAGCAGAAGCGGCTCGCCGGCCTCGCCGAGGCGGAAGCCGAGCGCGCCCGCGGCTCCGCGGAAGCCGAAGTCATCCGGCTGCGCGGTCTCGCCGAAGCGGAGGCGAAGGAGAAGCTGGCCGAAGCGTTCGAGAAATTCGGCGAAGCGGCCGTGCTGGACATCATCGTCAAGATGCTGCCGGAGCTGGCGTCGAAGGTGGCGGAGCCGATCCGGAGCATCGACAAGCTGACCGTCGTCGACACCGGCCACGGCGAAGGCGCCGCGCGCGTCAGCAACTACGTCACGTCGCTCATGGCGACGGCACCGCAGATGCTCAAGGACGTCTCGGGTATCGACGTCGAAGGGCTGATCAAAGGGCTGACGAACCGGCTCGGCTCGGGTTCGAATCCGGGCGGCAGATCGGAAGGATAACCCGGAAGGGCGTCTGACGCAACAGAGCTTAATGGAATCGGTCAACAGCAAGCCCCCGTGTGAAGCGCCGGCGAGCGCCGGGGGCTTGCATTTTTTTGCTGGCGGATCAAACCGGTGCATGGCAAGTCCGGGCGATGTTCGCTATGATGAAAGTGTAGCGATGCGGGTTCCGCGCTGTTTGGCGGTCAAGTTCTTATTGATCGGAGGAATGCGGCATGACGACCCGGTATCCCGGCCTGACCGATTCGTTCCGCCTCGAGCGGCTGCACCATCCCGGCGGAAAAGTGCGGATGGTGCTCGACACCGACACGTACAACGAGATTGACGACCAATTCGCCGTTATCTTCGCGCTCGGATCGCCGGAGCGGCTGAAGATCGAAGCGCTGTGCGCCGCGCCGTTCCACAACGAACGGTCGGACGGACCCGAAGACGGCATGGTGAAGAGTTATGAGGAATTACAGCGTATTGTGAGAATTGCGGGCGCGGCCGGCCGGATTCCGATTTATGAAGGGTCCCGCGGCTGGATGGCCGGGCCGGACCGGCCGGTCGAAAGCGAAGCGGCGCGGCGCATCGTCGAGTTGGCGCTCGCATCGCCGGACGACGACCCGCTATACGTCGTCGCCATCGGCGCCATTACGAATGTGGCGTCCGCCATCCTGATGGAGCCGTCGATCATCGGCAAGATCGTCGTCGTCTGGCTCGGCGGGCATGCGCCGTGGTGGGACCATACCCGCGAGTTCAACATGATCCAGGACGTCCACGCCTCGCGCATCGTCCTCGACTGCGGCGTGCCGCTCGTGCTCGTGCCCTGCATGGGCGTCGCGTCGCACCTCCTGACGACGAAGGCGGAGATCGATCTGCATCTCGGAGAATGCGGCGCGATCGGCAGGTATCTGGCGGAGACGTACGCGGCCTGCAGCGATGACCATTACGCGTATTCGCGCGTCATCTGGGACATCTCGACGATCGGCTGGCTGCTGGATGAGCGCAGCGTGCCGTGCCGCATCGTGCACAGCCCGATCCTGAACGAGGGCGGCACCTACAGCTTCGATCAGGGCAGACATTTGATCAAGATGGCGCAGCATGTGCGGCGGGACGCCGTTTTCCGCAGTCTGTTCGACCGGGTGCGGAAGCTTGCGGGGCAGGCAAAAGGTCAATCAGAGTGATTCTGATTGGCCTTTTTTCCCGATCATGCGGAGAGGGGATCTAGATGGAATACATCGACCGTTATCGCGGCGAACTGTTGGAGGTGTTCGTGGAGGCGGAAGCGGAGGCCGGGCGGTTCCCGGACGAGCTCGGCCGGCTCGGGCGGGAGCTCATCGGCGCTTGCCATCCGCTGAAGACGGGCGGGAAAGCGAGCGTCATCGCGTACCTGCTGCCGTATTGGATGGACGACATCACCGGCCTGGGCCGCCGCGTCTGCCGCGACCTGGCCGTCGGCAGCCTCTTCGCGATGCTCCACTACTCGATCGTCGACGACCTGATGGACGGGCCGGAGGCGGCGCCGGCCGACCCGAGGCGGCTGCTGGCGCTCGGCCAGCTGTTCCACGCGGCGTTCCAGGCGCGCTATGCGCGCCATGCCGTGGCCGATCCGGAGCGGCTGTGGGCGTTGTACGCCCGATACGCCGCGGAATGGGCGGCCGCGGTCGGCGGCGAGCCGGAGCGCCGCGCGGACCCGCTCGACGTCCGGCAGCTGGCCCGCAAGTCGGCGCCGGTGAAGCTCGGCGCGGCGGCGATGCTGTTGGCTGCCGGGATGGACGAGCGGCTGCCGGCGGTCGAAGAGGCGCTCGACCTCGCGCTGGCGGTGCTGCAGCTGTCCGATGACTGGCAGGACTGGGCCGAAGATCTGGCCGCTCCCAACGGTAACGCCTTCCTGACGATCGTCCGCGACGCGCTGGGGCCGGACGATGCCGAAGCCGGTGAGCCGCGCCCGTTCACGGAGCGGGACGTCAAGGCGGCCGTCTTCCGCCGCGGCGCCCTGGCCCGCCTGTCCCGCATCGCGGACGCGTACGCCGGCCGCATCGATGAGCGGGCGGCGCCGCCCATGCTGATCCTCTTCGCCCGGACGCTCGCGGACGGCATCCGCCGGGGCGCGGAAGAAGCGGAGGCGGAAGTGTCGCGGCTGATTGCCGGCCATGGATTTTCCAAATTAATTTCGGATCTATCAAAAACCTAGATTACTAGAAACAATTTACATGGTATAATCAGGAATAAGCTCGTCTTTAATCCATGGTGAAAGGGTGTGTGCGCGATGTCGACGACGATGACAGAACGCATCGATGCGGATCAGCTCCGGGAAGACATCATCCGCAAAACCTGGGACGACGAATCGTTCAGGCAGCGGCTGCTGGCCGAACCGAAGCAGACGATCCGCGACGCGTTCGGTATCGAGATTCCGGAAGGACACGAACTGCTGGTGGTGGAGGAGACCCCGACCCGGCACGTGCTTACGATTCCGCCGCGGCCGGAGGATGTCTCCGCCATCGTCGCCAGGCCGGCCGGGTACTGGTGGTGATCATTCCGGATGGACGGCCGGGAACCGGAGCGTGACTTCGGTTCCTTTTCCGATTTTGCTGTCGAACGAGATGGTGCCGTTCATCGCCTCGATGATGCGGAACGTCACCATGAGGCCAAGGCCGGTTCCTTTCGTCTTGGTCGAGAAATAAGGCGTCCCCAGCTTTGCAATCTGCTCCTCATCCATGCCGCTTCCGTTGTCGCGGATGCGGATGACCGCCTGTCCGTCCTGCCTGTACGCCCGGATCACGATCTCGCCTCCGCTCTCCATCGCCTCAATGCCGTTCTTGATGAAATTGATGATGGCCTGTTTGAACCGGGAAGCATTGCCTTCGATCCTGATGTTGTCCTGCACGTCGTACCGGAGCGTAACGCCGTTCAGCGAGGCATGCGGCGACATGATGGCGTAAATTTTGTCCAGTTCGTCGGCGATGTCGAGCACGGCGAACTCCTCCATCTCCGGCTTCGCGAAGGTGAGGAAGTCCGTAATAATGGAGGCGGCGCGGTCCAGTTCCTCGATCGCCATGTCGTAATACTTCCGGTTCGACAGTTCCTGCTCCGCGAGCAGCTGCAGGTAACCGCGCGTCACCTGCAGCGGATTCCGGACTTCATGGGCGACGGACGCGGCGAGGTCGCTGATGATTTTCAGCTTCTCCGCGCGCTGCAGTCTGCGGTTGTAGTCTTCGCGTTCCTTCGTGTAGGCGATCACGGCGGCGTGGTCGCGGGCGATTTTGGCGGACAGGATGACGATCAGCGCGACGAGCAGCACGAGGGTGCCGAATTTCCACAAGATCGGATCATAAGGCTCGTCCTTGAAATAGTACATCGCCAGATCGGCGGCCGCTGCCGTCGTCAGGACGAAGATGCCGCCGGACAGGACGGCGCCGTGCCAGTTGCCGCGGATGGTGACGATAACGGCCAGCACGGCGGTGATCACGAACGCGGCCAGCATCAGCAGACCGAGGATCGTGGTCGTGACCAGATCGTATCCCGGTCCAAAACGGTCGGGCATCCAGGCGTACAGACCGAGCATCAGGAAGCACAGCGCGGCGTAGCCTCCCATCACATGCCGAAGTTGGGTGTAGAACGGATATTGGCCCATGAAGACGGTGTCGGCAAAATACATGAACGCGGGAGCCGCAATGAACAGCGCCATATCGTACGCCACCGGCAGCCACGCGGTTCGCGGTTCGAACAGCGTGTAGGGGAGGGGAGAATAGGTGAAGACGAGCGTTCCGGCGGACAGGGCGATGATCGATAGGGACAGCCAGAACGCGCGCACGCTGCGCGTCAGAAATCCGGTGCAGGCCAGCATGATGACGCCGAGCATGAGCATGCCGCCGCCGAGCACCAGATCCGGCATCTCCCGGCGGATATAGCCGGCGGTCAGCGACTGGAATTCGCCGATCCGGATGGCGGAGTAGACGCCGGCTCGCTCCTCCGTCGTGCCGATCCGGATGAGCAGCGTCACGGCATCCGTGTCGGCCGGGAGCGGCAGGAACAGTTTACTCACGTCGAACCGGACCGAGCGGGTCGACTCGTGCAGAAGCATACCGTCCGCGTAGACGGACAGGTTCCGGCCGTACAACCGGTTTACCAGCAGCGCCGGTTGACGATAAGATGCGGTAGGCGGGAGTTGGACCCGAACCCAGACGCCCGACGCATCCGCCGGCATCCGCGTCAACTGTCCGGCAGACGAGGCCGCCCAGGCCGACGCCTCCTCCAGCGGCCGGTCGCGGTTTACGCCGTCGGCGCGGATCCACTGAATCTCCCAATGCCGGATCAGCTGCTCCCCCCTGCCGTCCGCCGCCTCCGCATGATGAGCATTGGAGAGTGTAAAAAGAACAATGAACAACAACCAGTACCGTAATGCGCGCAAGAAGACATCCCCTGTCTCGATCTGAAGTGTGCCCGATGGTGTCGATGACGAATGCATCCACTCCTGAACCGTCAGCAAGATGAAAATCTGGCATGATATTCTATAATGTACCATCGATCGCCATCCATAAAAATACTCCCGTGAGCCGGCCGGACCGGACTGCAGGGAGCGAACACACGGCTGAAACAGACGTTCTCAGCCGGCGCCTTGGCCGTTGAGGCTGTCGAAGAAGCGGCTGATCGCATAGCCCGCCGCGCCGCGCACCGCCGAATGTTCGCCCAGTTCGGCGAACAGGAGGCGCATGCCTTCCCGGTTGTAGGTTTGCGTGCGGCGCTCGATCTCGCGTTCGACGGCGCCGCGGACGAACCGTTCGGCGATGCAAATCCGGTTCCCGAGGATGACCGCTTCCGGATTGAACACATTCACAATATTCGCGATGCCTGTGCCCAGATAGGCGCCGATCGTCTCGAGCAGGCGGACGGCTTGCCCGTCGCCGCTCTCCGCCGCGGCGCATGCCGCTTCGAAGGAGGCGTACGGCTCGCCGTGCTCGATCAGCGCTTTCTCGGAGGCGTACAGTTCCCAGCAGCCGAGATTGCCGCAGCTGCACTGGCGGCCGTCCATCGCAATCGACATGTGGCCGAGCTCACCCGAGAACCCGGACTTGCCGCGGTACAGTTCCCGGTTGATGATGATGCCCGTGCCGATGCCGATCCCGACGCTGACATAGATTTGGTCGGCAAAGCCCCGCCCCGCGCCGTAGCGAAGCTCGCCGGCGGCGCCGGCGTTCGCCTCGTTGTCGATGACGCACGGCAGGTTGAACCGTTCCTCGACCAGCCGCCTGAGCGGCACGTTCCGCCAGTTAAGGTTCGGCGCGAACAGAATCGTCCCGCCGTCGTCGACGATGCCCGACACACCGATCCCGATGCCGACGACGCCGTACCGGCTCGCCGGCGCGTCCCCGATCAACCCGCGGATGACATCATGCAGGAGGGGCAGCACGTCCTCCGGGCTGCGCCTTGCAATCTTTGTCTCGCGGCGTGCGACGGGCGTGCCCGCCAGATCCGTCAGCAATCCGCGGATGTAATTCACGCCGACATCGATGCCGACCGCATGGCCGGCTCCGGCGTTGAACAGCAGCATGACCGGCTTCCTTCCGCCGCTCGACTCGCCGGTGCCGATCTCCGATACGAGCCCGCCGGCGATCAGATTGGAGACGAGGCTCGACACGGTCGCCTTGTTCAGCCCGGTCCGCTCCGAGATGCGCGCGCGGGAGAGCGGCGATTCATTGCGTATGCATTCCAGCACGATGGCGGTATTGATCCGCCGGATCAGGGCGGAGTCGCCAGTCCCGCTCAATCTATGCATGGTTCAATCCCTTCCATGTCCAAGCGGCGTTCGCCGCAATTCGACAGTAGAGTTCCACGTAATCATAACATAAATTGACGGAAATGCGGAAATCATTCCTTTTCAGGTTGATGAGGTTTTAATTCTGAATGTCAGGGCGTATGCAACCAAGAAAAGGGCCCCTTTCTTGGGCTGGCGCGTTGTTGGTAAATGACCGTCCAGCCGAAGAACAGGAGCCCTTGATGGATTCGATTCAGCTAATCAATTGATAATATAAGATACATCAAACTTAGTACCTATCCGAAAACCTCTGCGCAGCGGAAACAAATCCAGGCGCAGGCAAAATGGAGCATGGCCTCGTAGTTCTCCACTTTCTTTTCCCAACGAATGAGCAAGCGGCGAAAGCGATTCATCCAGGAGTGGGTCCGTTCGACCACCCATCGTCTGGCCCGGTATCCGGGAATCGCCGCTTTTTCTTCTTTCTCTTCGCCGCGCGAACGCAAATGAAGGACATATCCCAACTCGGCCACTTGTTC
>NZ_QEWA01000064.1:0-31166 GCF_003390775.1 Thermobacillus sp.
GGTGGTGGGCGGAGACGGAGCGAAGTGGATCGGGGAATGTGAATCGTACTTTCACAAGTGCATCTACACGCTGGATCGCTTCCATGTGGCACGTGATCTGAAGCGGTTTGTGGGCCACCTGCCGAAGGTATGGAAAGAAGCAAGACAGGCGTTGGCCAGGCAGGAGCCGGCGGCCTTGATGGCGGCCGTGGAGCGCGTGCCGATCGAAGCGATTGCGCCTGACAAACGGGAAGAATGGACCGCCTACCAGTCGTTCTTGAGGCGGCACCGCAAGCATCTGGAGGATTACCGGAAGACCCTTGAGGCACACGGTATCGATACGAGGGGTATGAGGCCGATGGGAAGCGCGGAAGCCCAGATGCGGGTGTTGGCGAAACGGACGAAGCGCGGAGGATACAGCTGGAGTGAACGAGGCTGCAGGGCGATGCTGGAGACCGTCATGCGACGCAGGCAGATCGGCAGGTTGGAAGAAGCCGAGGAGCACGCAGTTGAGTCCCCGCAACGTGTGGTTAGTGTACGGAGGTTGCTTCACGACGCCATACGACCGGCGAAAGGCTATGTTGACGGAATGATCCGACTGCTCAGAAGCCAATGGCAAAGTCGCCCGACTGGAATGGCATTAAAAGGACTTAGAGGATACTGATACCAGGGATCTGGAGCAGTTCCTGAAGGAAGAAAAACTGAAACCGCTAACAAGGGATTGGCTCTTTTTTCGGTTGTGATCCAGCATCCCCAATAAGGTGCCCACGCTGACTTGACTCAGACTGGAGCGACCGACCGGATGAAGAGCGCCGGCAACTGTGTTACAATAGCGAAAGAGCCTAGGAAGGAGACTGATATGGCGAACATTCGACTGGTTGCGCTTGACATGGACGGCACGCTGCTGAACGACCGCCAGGAGGTCAGCCCGCGCAATGCGGCGGCCATCCGCCGGGCGCTCGATGCGGGCGTCATCGTCTGCTTCGCGACCGGCCGGGGCGTGCAGAACGTGCTTCCGTATGCGGAGCAGCTCGGCATGTCGACGCCGATGATCACGGTGAACGGCGGCGAGATCTGGCACCGGCCGCATGATCTGTACAAGCGGACGGCGATGGACGCGGCGGATGTGCTGCGCCTGCGCCGGCTGGCGCTGGATCACGGCGTCTGGTACTGGGCTTACGCGACGGACGGCGTCTACAACCGGGAGCGGTGGGTCGAGCCGGAGGAAGATGTCCAGCGCAAAGTGTGGCTGAAGTTCGGCTATTACGAAGAGAACGAGCGGCTTCTGGAGCAGATCCGGGCGACGGCGGAAAGCTGGGGCGGATTCGAGATCTCGAATTCGTCGCCCGTGAACATCGAGCTGAATCCGTCCGGCGTCTCCAAAGGCGCCGCGCTGCTGGAACTGTGCCGACTGCTCGGCATCGATCCGTCCGAGACGGCCGCTGCCGGCGACAGTCTGAACGACCTGTCGATGATCCGCGCGGCAGGCCTCGGCGCAGCGATGGGAGGCGCGCAGCAGGCGGTCAAGGAAGCGGCTGGTATCGTGCTGCCCGGCAACAACGAAGACGGCATCGCGCATCTGATCGAACAATACGTGCTGGGAGGTTGATCCCCGCATGTGGCCGGATGTTCTGCCGGGGCATTCTTCGTCTACGGGTTCATGATTCGTTCGAGCCGTTCGGCTGGGCGTTCTGGACGATTCAGACACTGATCGTCGCCGTGCTTTTCCTGGCGGATTACGCGGTGAACGCCTGGGGCGTGAAACGGTACGGCGGCTCGCGTGCTTCCGTCATCGGCAGCACGATCGGCGTGCTGGTCGGTCCTTTCGTCATTCCGGCGTTCGGGCTTGTCATCGGACCGTTCGCGGGCGCCGTCATCGGCGAGCTGTTGGCCGGCTCCGATCTGGACCGCTCCGTGAAGGTCGGCTGGGGGTCGCTCGTCGGCCTGTTCACCAGCGTCATCGTGAAAATCGTGCTGCAAGCGGTGATGATTCTGCTGTTCGCGCTGTGGCTGATTTTTTAACTGAGAATGGAGGAGCCTGAAAAATGATTCGCGTCACGGTATGGAATGAGTTCTTGCATGAGAAAGAGCATGAAGAGGTCATCAAAGTTTATCCGGACGGCATCCACAACGCGATTGCACGAGGCATCGCGGAGGACGGCATCGCGGTGCGCACCGCCACGCTCGACCAGCCGGAACACGGCCTGACGGAAGAGGTGCTGAATGACACCGACGTGTTGATCTGGTGGGGCCATATGGGGCATGACAAGGTCGATGACGCGATCGTCGACCGCGTCCATCAGAGGGTGCTGGACGGCATGGGGCTCATCGTGCTGCACTCGGCCCACTTCTCGAAAATTTTCCGCAAGCTGATGGGCACGTCGTGCGATCTGAAATGGCGTGAGGCGAACGAGAAGGAGCGTCTGTGGGTCGTCAATCCGGCGCACCCGATCGCGGCGGGACTGCCGGAGTACATCACGCTCGAACACGAGGAAATGTACGGCGAGCATTTCGATATTCCGGCGCCGGACGAGCTGATCTTCGTCAGCTGGTTCGAAGGCGGCGAAGTGTTCCGCAGCGGCTGCACGTTCTACCGCGGCCAAGGCCGGATCTTCTATTTCCGTCCCGGCCATGAGACGTATCCGACGTATCACAATCCCCGGATTCTGCAAGTCATCAAGAACGGCGTGCGCTGGGCGGCTCCGGCGGGCGCGGCGAAGCCGGTGCGCGGGAACGTCAAGCCGCTTGAGCCGATCAAAGGCTGAACCTTGTCCGGCCGGCGGCCGGATCCGAAGGACTGGATAACGTGAGCCTGAAGAAAGATTCTCTGATACGGGGCACGATCATTCTGGCTGCCGCCGCGCTCATCGCCCGCTTCCTCGGCATCTTCCAGCGGGTTCCGCTCGATTACATGCTGACGGAAGCGGGCGGCGCCTATTTCACGGCGGCCAACAATATTTATCTGCTGCTCCTCGTGGTCGCGACGGCGGGCATTCCGAGCACGATCAGCAAGATGATCGCGGAGCGGCACGCGCAGGGACGGATCGCGGAGGCGCGCGACATCTACCGCGCCGCGCTCCTGTTCGGCATCGTGACGGGCGTCATCGTATCGGGCGCCCTGTTCGTGTTCGCGCCGCTGCTCGCGCGGGACAACCCGGGCGCGACGGCGTCGATTCGCGCCATCGCGCCGGCGCTGCTCCTGTTCCCGGTTATCGCGATGATGCGCGGGTATTTCCAGGGGCGGCAGTATATGACGGCGGGCGGCGTCTCGCAGATCGTCGAGCAGATTCTGCGCGTCGTGACGAGCGTCGCGCTCGCGTTCGCGCTGCTCAGCTGGGGCTACGGCGACGAGCGGGTGGCTGCGGCGGCGTCGGCGGGCACGATCTTCGGCGCCGTCGGCGCGTTCGCCGTCATGCTGGCCTACGCGGTGAAGCTGAGGCGGGCGGACGCCGCCGACCGCCGGCATGCCGCCGCCGTGAGGCGCGGCGGCCGGAAGCTTCGGTACGGCGATATTTACCGCGAGATTTTCCGCTTGTCCGTGCCGATCGTGCTGACCTCGATGACGGTACAGTTTTTCTATTATTTCGATACGCAATTTTTCTATCGGTTGACGGAATCGTACTATGGCACCCGCGAGCTGACGAACGCCGCGCTCGACATTCTCGGGATGAAGGCGCAGACGATCGCGGGCATTCCGCCGATTCTGGCCGTCGCGCTCAGCCAGTCGATCATCCCGGTCATCTCGTCGGCGTACGCGACGGGCAACATGCGGGAAGTGAGCCGGCAGGCGTCGCTCGTGCTGCGCATCGTCATCTTCACCGGCGTGCCGATCGCGCTGGCGCTGACCGCCGCCGCTCCCTCCGTCACCGGGCTGCTGTACACGCCCGGCGGCAGCGGCGTCGTCGCCGCGCTGACGGCCGGCACGGTGCTGCAGATCGTCATGATGACGACGAACTCGACCCTGTTCGGCCTCGGCAAGCCGCGCCAGGCGATGTACCATACGCTTACCGGCATGGCGGTCAAGGCGGCGCTGAGCGCCGTTTTCGGCCCCGCGCTCGGCGTGTACGGGCTCATCCTCGCGTCGACCGTCGGCTTCCTCTGGATCAGCTGGTTCAACGTGCTGTCGATCCGCAAGGTCGTTCCGATCTCCGTGCTCGGCTCGCGCTGGCTGCCGTACACGGGCGCCGTGCTGCTGGCGTCCGCCGCGGGGTTCGGCATTGACTTCGCCGGCCTGCGGCTGTTTGAGGATCTGCCGTTCAAGCTGGCCTGCCTCTTCACGGCGGCCGCATCCTGCGCCGCTTCCGCGGCGGCATACCTCGTGTTCATGGTGCTGTTCGGCGCGGTGACCAGGGATGACGCGGCATCGTTCCCCGGGCCGCTCAGGAAGCTGTTCGCGCCGCTGCTCCGCATCCGGGCGCGCTAGTGCGGAAGTCCTCCTCTTATTGCAGGATTCTGTCGTCTCCTTGTCGAATTTAGGAGAAAGTTCCTTCAATCCCAGAGACAGAAGAGAGGAGACGGGATGAAGGCATGAGGAGATGGCTTGCGCTGGCGCTTTCGGCGCTGCTTCTGTTCACGTCGGGCTGCCAGGCCGTTCAGGGGATCGATCTGAACGGCATGATCAAGCAGTCGCGCCAGGTGATATCGGCGGAAGGCAGCGTCACGTATGAAGTGGAGCCGCCGAATGGTGGAATATCAATGGCGACGTCGGGCTTGAGCCGCCGGACGATGCGATAGAAGCCGGGGTTACGCTTGAAGAGATGGCCGAATGGTCGATGGCGGACGGAATCCGGTTCATAGGCCGGGATTCCGGACTGTTCGAACTGATCTTCCGGCCCGGGAAAGCGGGCGTGCAGGAGCTGCAGTTGTACCTTGATGATGACGGGACGGCGCCGATTCCGACGCCGAACGGCTCGACGCTCGTGCCGCTGCGCCGTACGGCGGATGCGTTCGGCGTCACCATCAAGTACGATCCGCAGACGAGACGGCTTCTGCTGCACGATGACATCACCGGGACGGATATCGCGCTGACGGTCGGCAGCCGGCTGGTCGAGGTGAACGGCGAGACCGTCTAATGGCCGTATCCGGCCATCACGGGCGCGGACGGCGCATCCTACGTTCCCGGACGTGACCTGATGAAGGCGATCGGCGGCACGATTGCGTGGAGCAGCCAATCGGGCAGAAAAGTGCTGATCCTGAAACGCGATGCCGCGGATCTGGTGAGCTTATAATCCGTTGCCGGCATCTGAACGCAATAAGCAGCAAGGCTTTCATTTTCATTACAGAAATCTATCAATCGCAGTGCAAATATGGTAAAATATTGATGGTTATTCATACATAAATTATGAGAGGAGACGGAGTGAAGGCATGCGGATGAGGAAATGGCTTGCGCTGGCGTTTGCGGCGCTGCTCCTGTTCGCGGCAGGCTGTCAGGCTGTGCAAGGGGTCGATCTGAACGGGGTGCTGAAGCAGTCGTTCAAGACGACCGCGGCGGAAGGGAGCCTCACGTACGAATTCGAGCTGGATTTGAGCAAGGAACTGTTGAACGAGCTTGCAGGCGAAGAAGAAGCCGCGGCGATCCTGCCGCTGCTCACCCATGTGAAGCTGCAAATTGACGAGTACAAGGTCAAGGACCCGTGGAACATCTCGATGCGCGGCACGCTGTGGCTCGGGGACATCGGCATCGGCTTCTCGGCGCAAATGGCCGATACGCTGATGGTGGTCGAGCTGGACGGCGCGAGCGCTCCGATCGTCATCGATCTGAGCGCAGCGGACGAGGAACTGTCCGATGTCGCGCTGTCGGATGAGCAGCTGCGTCAAACGCAGGAAATGATGCTGAAATTCCTGGAGTCGTCCGGAGACTATTTGGTTGACAACATGCCGAATGTCTCCGATCTGTCGGTTGCGCTGAGCACGCCCGTGACCGTGGGCGGAGAGGAGCTGTCGCTCACCCGGGTCAGCGTCCGGTTTGACGGCGCCGAACTGTTCGAATGGCTGAAGAAATACCTTGAAGCGCTGATTGCGGACGAAGAAGGCGCACGGACGCTGGTTCAATCGCTCGCGACGATGCTGAGCGAACAGTCGGCCCTGTTCGCGGACAGTGAACTGCCGGTTGACGAACTGGCGATCGTCGAAGAAGAAGAGGACATTGCCGCAGCGGCGGAAGAGCTGATCGGAGCCTTGAAGGAGGCGGCGGCAGGACTCGCGTATCTGGAAGCGGCCGAGCCCGAAATGATTCAGGCGATCTTCAATGACAGCCTCCAGGTGCGCGCCGACCTCTATGTCGACGGTAAGCTCCATATCCGCAAGCAAGACGTCGAAGTCGAGTTCCGTCCGGATGCGGAGGAACTGAAGTCGGCGTTCGGCGAAAATCCGATTGAAGGGTTGAACGGCATCCGTTTGGCTTATTCCGCCGAATTGTGGAATATTAATGGCGATGTTGAGCTGGCTAAGCCGCAGGTTCCCGAAGACGGCGGCATTACGCCCGAAAACATGGCAGAATGGTCGACGGCGGATGCGCTCCGCTTCTTTGACACCGAGTCCGGTCTGTACGAGCTGCTGGCCAACCGGTTCAAGATCGGAGAGCAGGAGCTTAGGCTCTATCCCGAGTTTGACGACCCGGCTCCGATCAAGGCGCCGAACGGCTGGACGCTCGTGCCGCTGCGCGATACGGCGGAGTATTTCGAAGCGGAAGTCAAATTCGATCCGAAGACGAAAAATCTCATCCTGCGCGATGATGCCACCGGAAACGAGGTTGTGCTGACGGTCGGCAGCAACAAGGTCGCGGTGAACGGGAAGACGGTTGAGTGGGGCTACCCGGTCACCGTCATGGCGGACGGCGTCACGTATGTGCCGGCACGCAATCTGATGGAAATGCTCGGCGGATCGGTCGCATGGATCAACGAAGACGGATCCCAGGTGCTGGTCATGAAGCGCGATGTCGCGGAACTGATTGTACCGTAATCGGCCGCGGGGGTGATCGGACGGCAGGCGCACCGCTCCCGCATGCGCGTCGGAAGGAGCGATGAACATGGACAAAGCGGCTGATGCCGCGGATTTCCGCAGCCGGATCGGACGGGACGTCCTGACTGTCGCGGTGTTCAAGGCGGACTGGTGTCCGGATTGCCGGTTCCTCGATCTGTTCATGGCGGATATCGAGGAAGCGTTCCGGGACCGGATCGAATTTCTGGAAGTCGACCGCGACGAGCTGCTTGATCTGTTCATCGAGCTGGATATTTACGGCATTCCGAGCTTCGTCGCATTCCGCGGAGGGCGCGAGATCGTCCGGTTCGTCAGCAAGCTGCGCAAATCGCGGCCCGAGATCGAGCGGTTCCTGGAACGCGCGATCCAGGTGGACGCGGCGCTGAGCGGGCGAAACGGTTAAGGGCAATCGGACGGGTTGCCGTCATGGAAGCGGCAGGCATCGACCGGCTGACGGTCGGCGCCTGCCGCTTTGTCTGCCGCTTCCAGCCGAATTCATCGTTTCTACATGGATTTCGCCGGATGCAATCGTTATAATGTAATGTTGACAGAGTCTGTGAAGCGAGCCGCCGGGCTCTCTGCCCGTAATCCGGATCGTTCGACAGAAGAAATGTGGTGAGTAAATGATATCCGGCGGTTACCGCAAACTGGTCATCGCAACATGCATCGGCATGCTGATCGTGCTCCTCGGGGGCGCGCTTGTGACGAATACCGACTCCGGCGACGGCTGCGGCACGGACTGGCCGCTATGCAACGGCAAGTTCATCCCGGCGTGGACGCTGGAGTCGGCGATCGAGTATTCCCATCGCTTTTTTACCGGTATTGTCGGCATTCTGGTCGCGCTGACCTGCATCGCCACGTACCGGCTCGTGCGGAACATGGACAAGCCCGATCCGGAACCGCTGTGGTACGCCGGCAGCATCTTCGTGTTCACGGTCGTTCAGGCGCTGATGGGCGCGGCGGCGGTGAAGTGGCCGCAGTCTTCACAGGTGATGGCGCTGCATTTCGGCATTTCGCTGTTCGCGTTCGCGAGCACGCTGCTGCTTGTCATCTGGGTGATGCGCCAGCGGCATGCGGCGAACCGGAAGCCGCCGTCCATCCCGCGGGGCATCGCCCCGCTCGCCCTGGCGACATCCGTGTACAGCCTCGTCGTCATTTACCTGGGCGCCTACATCCGGCACACCGACTCCGCCGGCGGCTGCGGCACGGATTGGCCGCTCTGCAACGGCGCGTTCGTGCCGGAGCTGGAAGGGGCGACGCTGGTCGCCTTCGTGCACCGGCTGGCGGCGGCGCTGTTCCTCTTCGCGGTCATCTTGCTCCATGCTTATGTCTGGCGCCGGCGTCATGCGGACAGCGAGACGGCGAGAACATCCTCATGGGTGCTCGGGCTGACTTTCGGGCAAGTGCTGAGCGGCGCGCTGGTGGCGTGGACGGTGGGGAACGAGGATCTGTTTATTTTCACCAGTCTGCTGCATAATCTCGTCATATGCGGCCTGTTCAGTCTGCTGCTTGATCTGAGCATCCGTTCATGGCGCTATCGCGACGTCGGCAGGGATACGCAGGTTGTCGATTCGCACGCATAGGGAGGTGCCGCGTTGCTGCGCACGTTGTTCGGCGAGCAGCCAAGACGGTTGACCGGGCGGATGGCCGAGGTTTACAAGGAAATCAACCAGTTCGCGAATCTGATGCACGAGCGGATCTCGGCCGGCAAGGACCGGGAGTACCGTCTGCGCGTGTACGAGATCGGTGCTCTCGGGCTGATGGCGTCGCTGGATGAGCTGGAGCAGAGCCTGTACGCGGCGCGCGGTTATGCGCACCGCATCCGGAAGCCGTCGCTCGCGCATATGTCGCATGAAGAGCAGCTGGATTATTTCCGGTATGTCTATTTCGACAAAAACGGATTCATCCGCGTGTTCGCCATCCTCGACAAACTCGGTGCTTTCCTGAACGACGCCCTCGAACTGCAAACCGAGAAAATGAAGCCGCAGTTCTCCTACTTCACCGTGCTGCGCAACATGCGGCAGAAGCGGCTTCACCCGAAGCTGTCCGCCGCGCTCGACGAGCTGAAGGAGAAGTATCAGGCGCCGCTCTCCGAGCTGCGCAAGCGGCGCAACATCGAAGTGCATTTCATGAACACCGAGATGATGGACGATCTGATGCAGAGCCGCAAGTCGTACGGCAAACCGGCGAAGCTGGAAAACATCGAAGACCAGGTCAGACAGCTGGAAGAGGCGTTCGAGATGATTACGTCATCCCTGTGCATCGCGTTCCGCTATGTCCGGCGCTGGATGAAGTGACCGTCCGGAAGCGGCCGCGGGCAGGGAACGATGCGCGGAGGAGGAATCGATGGAGCTGAAGGGGAGAAAGGCGCTGATCACCGGGAGCGCGAAAGGTCTCGGCAAGCGGACCGCGCTGCTCCTCGCCGAAGCGGGATGCGACGTCATCGTGAACTACGTCTCCAGTCGGGCCGAGGCGGAAGCGCTGGCCGGCGAGCTGCGGGGGCTCGGGGTCCGGTCCGCCGCCTTGCAGGCCGACGTCTCGGATCCGAAGCAGGTCGAGCGGCTGGCCGAAGAGGCGGAGCGGCTGCTCGGCGGCATCGACATCCTGATCAACAACGCGGGTCCGTTCATTCGCGAGCGGCGGCTGTTCGCCGAATATACGCCGGATGAGATCATCGGGCTGGTGAACGGCAATCTGCTCGGCGTCATGCTGCTCGACCGTCTGCTGCTGCCAGGGATGCGGCAGCGGGGATGGGGACGGATCATCCATTTCGGCTTCGGTCATGCCGGCGAGTCACGCGCCTGGCCGCACCGCGCCGTGTACGCCGCGGCGAAGACGGCGCTCGTCTCCTTCACGAAGACGCTGGCCGTCGAGGAAGCGGCCCGCGGCATTACGGTGAACATGATCTGTCCCGGCGACATTCGCGGCGCGAACAAGGAGAAGTCGATCGACGACGTGCAGGGCGAGATCGATCCGGAATCGCAGCGCCGGCCCGGAACGGGCGAGGACGTGGCGCGCGCCATCAAGTTCCTGTGCGATCCGCGGTCAGACTTCATCACCGGCAACCTGCTGGATGTGACCGGCGGTTTCGATCCGATCCGGAATACGATCTGAAGCGCACAAGAAAAAGCGTCTTGTACCGCAGCCGTTCCGGCGAACGGCCGCGGAGGCAAGACGCTTGTTTCTTGTCCAAATGACGGATGTCAGAATACTTGAATGACCTCTTGGATGCCCTCGACTTCTTCCAGCAGCGCGCGTTCGATGCCTGCCTTCAGCGTGATCGTCGAGCTCGGGCAGCTGCCGCATGCGCCCATCAGGCGCAGCTTGACGACGCCGTCTTCAACGTCGACCAGTTCGACGTCGCCGCCGTCGCGCTGCAGGAACGGACGCAGCTTGTCAAGGACGTCTAGCACTTCGTCGTACATCGTTTGATCCGACGTTTTGCTCATTTGCCATCAGCTCCTTTCTTGCTTACTATTTATTATAGTACAAAACGGGCAGAATGAAAACGGATCGGATGAGGGGCAGGTGAACCGCGTGGATCGGCCGATCATCGAATTTTGCGCGAGCAACATGCATCACGGCACGGACGCGGTGATGCGCCGGCTCGAAGCGGAACCGGACAAATACGAAGTGATCGAATACGGCTGCCTGGGAAACTGCGGCGAATGTTTCCTGTTTCCCTACGCGTATGTGAACGGCGAGATCGTGGCCGCCGAGACGGCGGAAGAGCTGTACGAAGCGATTCTGAAGGCCGTCAAGGAGCAGCAGGCCGAGCGGGAGATGCTCGACAAGCTGCTGGACGATCTGTAACAAATTATGTACATACGCCGGCCGTTCAATCCAACCATGTGCTGGTGATGAATGTGGTCGCAAGCATAGGCAAGGGCTCCCCGACGGGTTCGGGGAGCCCGATGCATATTGGACGCATTAATCGTACACCTTGATCTCGTTGTAGAACGTGTCGCGTTCGACCGGAATCCGGCCGGCGCCTTTCACGAGCCAGATCAGATCTTCGCGCGTAATGCCTTCCGGCGTCAGCGCGCCGGCGGAGTGGCTGATCCGCTCTTTGACGATCGTGCCGTGGACGTCGGAAGCGCCCATCGCCAGCGACACCTGGGTGAGCTGCGTTCCGATGTTGATGAAGTAAGCCTTGATGTGCTGGAAGTTGTCCAGCATGAGCCGGCTGATCGCAATCGTCTTCAGATCTTCGAACGCCGAGTTCCGTCGGCGGATGCTTGCCTTCGGGCTGGAGGGCTGCATCGACAACGGGATGAATACCATGAAGCCGTTCGTTTCGTCCTGAAGTTCGCGCAGTTTGATCAGGTGCTCGATCCGGTCGCGATGCGTCTCGATGGCGCCGTACAGCATCGTCGTGTGCGTCCGGATGCCGAGCTGATGCGCGGTGCGGTGCACTTCGAGATATTGGTTCACGTCCGCTTTCTCGACGCGCATTTTCTTGCGGTATTCGTCGGACAGAATTTCGGCGCCGCCGCCCGTCAGCGTGCCGAGCCCGGCCTTGACCAGCTCCTCCAGCACTTCCTTGTACGAGAGGCCGGAGAGCCGCGAGAAGAACTCGATCTCTGCGGCGGTGTACGCCTTCAGCGTCACGTCCGGATAGTGCTGCTTCAGCACGCGGAGCGATTCGACGTAGTAGTCGAACGGCACATGCGGATTATGGCCGCCGACGATATGGAATTCCCGGACGCCGGGATGGTAATGCTTCTCGATATAGGCGAGCATCTCTTCGCCGGTGAGCGTGTACGCGCCCTCTTCGCCCTGGTCCCGGCGGAAGCTGCAGAACGCGCAGTGCGATTCGCACACGTTCGTAAAGTACAGGCTCATGTTCTCGATGAAATAGACTTTCTTGCCGTTCTTCCGCAGGTTCACTTCGTTCGCCATCTGGCCGATGGCGAGCAGATCATCGGACTCGTACAGGAAGACGCCGTCTTCGAGGGTCAGCCGCTGACCATAGTGTACCTTCTCTCGGATTTCCTGCATGCGTGAATGTTCGGTCGGGATTACGACGTTCATGGCCATTCCTCCTGTCGATGGGCTTAAGCGGCACCCGTCCAGAGACTGTAATTATTATAATCTTCCGGGACAGAATCGGGCAACAGGATAATCCGGGAGATGAGGCGCAGCCGGAGGGCCGGAGAAAGTGTTGCAGCGGTTGAAAGTCGCGCCAGGACAACAATTGAAGCGCTGACGAAACCAGGTGTCGTGATTTGTGACAATTGCGGCTGCTTCCGGGCGGTAACGAAACGCAGCATTCTTATTTGGCTGCGGAGAGCCGTTTTTTGCCCCTTCAAATCCGAACAGGACGTCTCGGTTTCATTACGAATCCGAAAACCCGCGATTTCCGGCAAATAAGACGTCCTGGTTTCATTAATCAAACAGAGCATCCCGGAGATTGACCGGACCGCCCGGTGCGCCGGCCGGCTCCTATTGTGGCGTCCCGGAATGTCGGATATACTTAAATTAATATTGATGCTTATCAAAGCGCATCAAGCTAGCGGGAGGGATCCAAGGTGATTGCGATCAGCGAAGCGGCTTCGAATAAAATCAAGGAAATGCTCGCCGAGGAGGAGACGCCCGGTCTGTTCCTTCGCATCGGCGTGCGGGAGGGCGGCTGCAGCGGCTTCTCCTACGGCATGGGCTTCGACGACGAGAAGCACGAGAACGACCAGGAGATGGACATCCGCGGTCTGCGCGTCGTCGTCGACTCGGACAGCATGAAATATCTGTACGGACTCGAGATCGACTACAAGGAGACGGCGATGGGCGGCGGATTTACGATCCACAACCCGAACGCGGTGGCAACCTGCGGCTGCGGCCAGTCGTTCCGCACGGCAGCGGACGCGGGCAAGCCGGAGGAGTGCTGAGGCGGACTTGAAGTCCGTGAGCATTGCGGCATGATGGATGAACCATAAGGCCTTCTTTGTTAGATTCCGGTACACGGAGTTTGACGAAGGAGGCCTTTTCTGTTTGACGGGAAACGCGTAAAAAGAGGAGTCAGGCGCCCGAACATCAAATACCATAAAAGGAAGATTTAAACATTAAGCCCATGGAGGGATCTCGATGTCCACAAACTTGATATCCATATTCGAGCAGTATGTTTCGGGCTGGAAGCGCGCGGAAATCGAAACCGTACTTGAAACGCTTGATGAAGATTGCATCATAACGGAATGCTGCGGCCCGGTCTATCGCGGCCGGGATAACGTACGGTTGTGGATGGAAAAATGGCTGGGAGAGGGCAATCGTGTTTTGGAGTGGGATGTGCGCACTTGTGGCGAGCTGGACTGGATTCGGGAGGTAAAGGCATTCCTCGCCGCGCTGCCGGATGAGGATGACGCTCCGGATGAAACCCGGGCGCGGGAAAATTATCAAGAGGCGGGATCGAAAATGAATCATCAAGTCAAAGCATACCAGGGGAGAAGGTACTTGCATATTACCGGCAGCGATTCACCAATACAGCGGGAGCAGGACGCGATCGACATCATTGCGTTGTGCCTGGAACATGACACAAACGCGGTGCTGCTGGACGGCGGCGTGCTGTCGGATGATTTTGTCAGGCTGCGGACCGGTCTGGCCGGTGCCGTGCTGCAGAAATTCGTCAACTACAACATCAAGGCGGCGGCGGTCATCCGGGAAGGCCTGCAGTTTCCCGAACGGTATCGTGAAATGGTCGCGGAGTACCGCAACGGGAATACGTTCCGCGTCTTCACCGACCAGGATGAGGCCGTGGGCTGGCTCCTGGCGCCGTAGCCCGGATAAGTTCCGATTTTTACAATTCCGCTCAGCTCAACCTGAAGTATAATGGAAGGAAATTAATGCGCTTTATGCCAATTCGGGAGGGGTTGAGCTTGACGCATTACGCGGTCTCCGTGGAACACCGGTTCCAGATGTCCCCGCAGCGGGTGTACAACCTGATCATCGACATGGATGAACATCGCCGCATCCTGCCCAGGCAGTTCGAATCGCTGGAAGTACTGGAAGGCGGCAGAGGCGACGGAACGGTGTTCCGGTTGACGATGAACGTGATGGGCAACCGCACCGCGCTGGTCATGACGCTCAAGGAACTTGAGCCCGGACGCATCGTGCAGGAGCAGGACGGCAATGCGGGGATTACGACAACATGGGAATTGATTCCGGAATCTGAGGATCGCTGCATACTCAGGCTCACCTCGCGGTTTCCCGACAAACCCGGATTTTCCGGCTGGGTGGAGCGGCTGGCCACTTCTTCCATGATCCGCTCGATTTACAAACGCGAATTGGAAAATATAGAGCGCTATTTATCGACAGGCTCGGCTGCGAAATGACGGCTGAACATCCGCCGAACGTCCCCTTGACGGGGATTTTTTTGTGACTTGCTGGAATCTTCTATTATCCGCTTTCGCGATGCAGGGAAATGGAGTACGCTGTCGAATGGAGTAAAGATCATTTTTTGAAAGCGCTTGCTTCCCCGCAAATCCACATCATCCCAGGTAAGGAGACATCTTGCGATGAGCGTCAATCGGTCGATGTTCAATTCCGTCGGCATGAAACTGTTCATTCTCATCTTCTGCGCCATTCTGCTCTGCGTTCTGGCCCTCGGCTGGTTCTCGTATTCCCGGTCGAAACGGGCGATCGAGACGGAAGTCGCGGAAGCAAACCGGATCACTGCGCGGCAGACGGCCGAGAAGCTGGATGTCGTCCTGACGGGCTATGCGCAGAAGCTGAAGCAGGTCGTCGCGGATGCGGACTTCATCCGGATGCTCAATGCGTTCAATCAATCCGGCGACGCCGCGGAAGTCGCAAGCCTCGCGCAGACGCTCGGCACCCGGCTCAGCGCCGCGGCGATGACCGATCTTTCGATCAAACAGATCGTGCTCATCTCCGAGCGGGAGGGGCGTCCCGTCCTCGCGTCGGACACATCGGCCGATGCCGAAGGATTCCGCGATCCGGCCGTCTCGCAGCGCGTCCGGGACGGGCACGGCAAGCCGGTCTGGTTCGCCGACGCGGGCGGGCCGGGCGGCAGCATCCGGGTGTACGTCGGCATGGCATACGAGATGAACGTGATGCATGAGCTCTATATGGAGATCGATCCGTATGCCATCGAGAAGCGGGTCCAATCGACGGATTTCGGCGACGGGCGCATCTATGTCGTCGCGCCCGACCTGACGATCGTCTACGCGACGGAGTCCGGATTGGCCGGCAAGCCCTATCCCTACGACTTGCCTGAATACGATTCGGCCATAACCAGGATCGACGGCCAGGCCATGCTGTCCGTGCAGGGGGTGGTGGAATCGAACGGCTGGCAGATTGTCAGCCATATCCCGCTCGCCAGCCTGATGGAAAATGTGCGCGCCATCCGGGACATCACGCTGCTCATGTCGGTTGCGGCGGTCGCGGCGGCGGGCCTCATCGGATTCATCGTCATGCGGATGATCGGACGGCCGCTCGGAGAACTGAAGGCGCTCATGACGGAGGGCAAGAAAGGAAACCTTACCGTCAGATCCACGATCCGGCGGAAGGACGAAATCGGCCAGGTCGCCGACAGCTTCAACTGGATGATGGAAGAGATCACGGCGCTCGTGCAGAGTGCGAACCAGTCCGCGCAGGCGGTGCTCGAGACGTCGGCGGCCCTGACGCAGGCCGCCCGTCAGACGGCGGATGCCGCCGGGACGATCGCGGCGGCGACCGGGGACATCGCGTCCGGCGCCGCCAGCCTCGCCTCCGCGTCGGAGCAGGGAGCGGACATCGCGGACGAGATCGGCGCACAGGTGCAGACCGTCGTCGCATCGAATGAAGAGATGAAAAAAGCCGCGTCGGAGGCGGAGGAGGCCGGAGCCGCGGGGTCCGGCCACATGACGGCCTTGATTGGCAACACGAACCGGATGGAAGCGATGACCCGTTCGATGGCGGAGAAGGTCGGCCGTCTGGCCGACAGCGCGGGCTTGATCCGGAACATTCTCGAGATGCTCATCCGGATGAACGCGCAGACGAACATTCTGTCGCTGAACGCCGGCATCGAGGCCGCGCGCGCCGGCAGCGCGGGCAAAGGCTTCATGGTCGTGGCGGACGAAATCCGCCGTCTGGCGGAGCAGTCCCGGCAGTCGATCGCCGTGGCCGGCGAGATCATCGGCACGATCCAGCATGAGATTCGCGAGACGGTCAAGGCGCTGTCCGAGGCGCATCCGGTCTTCCGGGAACAGATCGAAGCCGTCAAGGAAGCGCACCGGCTGTTCCATGCGGTGCAGACGAACATGAACGCTTTTCTCGGCCGGCTGGAAGCCGCGACGGCGTCGATCCGGCGGCTTGAGCAGGTGCAGTCCGCCATGGCCGGCACGATGAGCGAGGTCAGCTCCGTCGCGCAGCAGGCCGCGGCGGTGTCGGGGGATGTGGCTTCCTTGAGCCGTGAACAGCTCGGCGTCAGCGCCGGTCTGGTGGAGCTGTCGAACCGGCTGGAGTCGGTGTCCGACCAGCTCAAGGCGTCGCTCTCCCGGTTCACGGTATCATGAGTCCAATCTCTGCGAATTTTTCGGGGGAAACGGAGAAACAACGCCATGCGAAAAACGATCGTCGTCCTGCTCGCCACCATCTGTGCGGTGCTGATCTGGTTCACTTCGGCATCGGCGTACAAGGTGTTCCGCGCCGACTGGCGGCTCCCCCAGACGCCCTTGCAGGAATCCGCGGAGTACCGGCTGGTCCTTATCACCCAGGAGCTGGAGACGCCGTTCTGGGACAAGGTCGGCGCCGGCGCGCGGGAAGAAGCGGCGAAGCACGGCGCGATGCTTGAAATCTGGGGAAGCTACAACAATGATGCGGACGAATTTCTGAAGAAACTGGAAATTGCGATTCACTCCCGCATGGACGGCATCATCGTCCAGGGGCTGGATACGGACGCGTTCAAAGAACTGGTGAAATACAAGGCGGCCTCGTACGGCATCCCCGTCATCACCGTCGCGAACGACGTGCCCGACAGCCTGCGCAGGACCTACGTCGGTTCCGATCAATACGAAGCGGGCCGGATGATCGCCCGGCAGCTGGCGGCGGACATGGGGCCGGAGGGAACGGTCATCCTGCTCAGGGACAACGGCAACGCGTATTACCAGGAACAGCGGCTGGACGGGATTCGCAGCATCCTGGAGTCGTATCCCGGCATCGAGCTGCAATACGCGGAGACGCAGGGCTCGCGGGAGCAGGTCATCGCCGCCATGCAAAATCTGATGAACCATTCGCCCGACGTGCAGGCATTCATCGCCGCGAACGCGAACCTGACCGCCGTGATGGTGCAGGAGATCGGCCGCAGATCGCGGGTGAAGCCGTACCATATTTACTCGTTCGACGACAGCCCGGATATGCTGACGCTGCTCCGGGAAGGGCTCATCGACGGCATCATCGAACAATCGCCTGAAGCGATGGGACGGATCAGTACGGCCCTCATGATCGACTGGCTGGAAGGCAGGCAGCTCCCGCTCAAGACGAGCGGCTACCATACCGAAGTTCGGCTGCGGAAAGCGGAAGATGCGCCATGAACCGCATTCAGAACAAAATTCTGGCGCTTACCGGCATCGTGCTGTTCATCATGGCGGCCATCTGGTCGACGCTGACCTACTACAGCCGCCAGACCCAGGAGCAATACAACGACATTCTGCAGCGCTATCTGCGGATGAACGAGGTGACGGGCGCCAGCCAGCAGACGATCACGGACCTGAACAACTACCTGATCCGGCCGACGCCGGAACATTACGAACAGCTCGAGCAGAGCAAGGAACGTCTGCGCAAGGCGAAATACGACGTGTTCGCCCTGCGCAACGGAGACAACGACTTCGATCTCACCAGCTACACGAACCTGATCGACAGTCTGCTCGAAACGGCGAACCGGTCGATGATGTTCCAGGCGCAGATGGACACCGAAGATTCGAATCAGGCATTCAATGAAGCGACGCGCATCTCCCGCTCCATCTCCGACATGACACTGACGCTGCTCGACACCGAGCTCAAAACGTACGACCGGTTCTACCGGGGCATCATCGAGCGGTCGACGGAGCTGAACAAGCTCGGCATCTGGCTGCTGCTTACCATCACGTTCCTGCTGCTGATCTTCGCGTACTGGTTCGCCCTCAGCATCACGAGGCCGGTGCAGAAGCTGACACAGGCGGCGAAGGAACTGTCGCGGGGACGGTTCGACCAGGAGATCGAAGTGTCGTCGAACGACGAGATCGCTTTTCTGGCGAAAATGTTCGAGCGGATGCGGGTGAATATCAACAACCTCATTACGGAAATCCAGCAGAAAGCCCAACTCGAGCACGAGCTGCAGCAGAACAAGCTGCTCTTGCAGGAGAGCCGGTACCGCAGCCTGCAGAGCCAGATTCATCCGCATTTTCTGTTCAACACGCTGGATACGCTCTCGAAGAAAGCTTATCTGGAAGGCGCCGAAGAGACGAGCGACCTGCTGGCGAGCGTCGCGGGTCTGCTCCGCTACAATCTGCGGCGGCTGGACCGCTCCGTCACGCTCTACGAGGAAGTCCGGGTGCTGCGCCAATACATGGACATCCAGTCGGCCCGGTTCGCCGACCGGCTGCGGTTTGTCGAGGACATTGACGAGTCGTGCCTGTACGTGCAGATTCCCGGGCTGACACTCCAGCCGATCGTGGAGAACGCCGTCATCCACGCCGTGGAGCCGATGGAGGACGGCGGCACCATCGTGTTCCGCATCGCGGAAGACGGCGATCGGATCCGGGTCGAGATTGCGGACAACGGGCCGGGCATGCCGGAGGACAAGATCGAACGGGTGCTCAAAGGCAGCGTTCAAGAGACGGAGGGGCATACGACCGGCATCGGGATCGGCAATGTCGTGCAGCGGCTCCGGCTGTTCTACGGGCAGGACGACATCATCGACATCGAGAGCAAACCGCGATCCGGCACGAAGGTCGTGCTGCGTTTGCCCAAAGTGAGGAGGTACGAAGCGGATGACCAGCGTACTGATCGTGGATGACGAGCAGATTGAGCGTGAAGGGCTTGCGGCGATATTGCGGAAAGGGTTTCCCGATCTTGCCATCGAACAGGCGCGGAACGGACGGGTCGCGCTGCAGATGGTCGAGGAAGGCTTCCGTCCGGATCTGGTGCTGATGGACATCAAGATGCCGGGCATGGACGGCCTCGAGACGATCGAGCGGATAAGCGCCATCGAACCGGACATCCGGTTCATCATGGTGACGGCTTACGATGCGTTCGACTACGCCCGCACGGCCATCAAGCTCGGCGTGAAGGACTACCTGCTCAAGCCGAGCAAGGCGGACGAGATCATCGCGACCGTCGGCAGGGTGCTGCGGCAGATCGAGGAGGAGCGCCGGGAGCGGGAAGCGAGCAGGCAGCAGATCACCGCGCTCAAAAAGGTGCTGCCCGTCGTCGAGACGGACATCGTGACCCAGCTGCTGTACGACCATGTCCACGATGTGCATCTGGACGAGCTGGTCGACCTGCTCGGCGTCAGCACGGCAAGCGAGATGTTCGCCATCGTCGTCATGATGCCGGCAGGCGAAGAGCAGAAGTATGCCGAAGTGAAAGCGAGAATCCGGAAGACGGGCGTCGGCCTGGTCGGGGCGCTGTCCGGCGGGCAGATCCCGGTCATCGTGTTCCGTGATCCGGTTCGATCGTACCGTTCCCAGGCGACGACGCTGGCCAGGGAATTGCTCGCCCTGGCCGCTTCGGGCGGCGGCGCCGGCTTATTTGTCGGCATCGGCGGCGTCTGCGGCTCGCTGGACGACATCCGGCAGTCCTACCACGAAGCCCAGATCGCCGCGATGGACCCGACACTGCCGGTCAAATACCGGTTCTATGAGGACACGCCCGCGCTCGGCGCGGTGGGCGGCCGGCCGGACCGGGAATGGGAGAAGCGGTTCATCGAGCAGATCCGGACGGGCGACTGGGAGCGCGTGCAGGCCGATGTCATGTCGTTCATCCGCCGCTGCGAGCAGGAAGGCGTCGACCTGCTGCTGGCGCAGCAGCGCGCGCTCGAGCTGCTCTGGCTCGTCTCGCGGATGCTGCAGGAGCTCGGCGTCGAAGTCCAGGCGCCGGTATTTCCGTTCCAGGCGCAGGATTACCGGCGGCTGCAGGCGGAGGCGAACATTCTGCTCGGCCGGCTCCGGCAGGCGTATGCGGAACATCAGGCGCGCCACGAGCCGGACGCCGTGCACCAGATCAAGAAATATATCATCGAACATTCGCATGAGGACATTTCGCTCGAGGCGATCGGGCGGATGATCGGCCTCAGCCCGTTCTATATCAGCAAACTGTTCAAGGAGCAGTTCGGCATCAACTACATCGATTTTCTGACCGAATGCCGGATCGAGAAGGCGAAGAAGCTCATGGCCGATCCGGAGCTCAGCATGAAGGCGATCGCGCTGGAGGTCGGCTACCGCGATCCGAACTATTTCAGCAAGGTGTTCAAGAAGATGTGCAACATCTCGCCGACGGAATATCGGAAGGCGCTGCTCGGGACAAGAGGGCGGGAGGCTTGCGATGCTTGAACGGAAAGCGATGCGGATAATGGCGGTCCGCCGGCTGCTCCAGGTTGCGGCCATCGCGCTGGCGGTGCTGCTCCTGTGGGCGATCTTCATGCGCGGAGACGTCGGAAACGACGCGGGCCTCCCTTCGTCACCCGGGGAGGAGCTCACGGACGGGCACGCCCCGGGCGTCCGGCGGCAGGACGACGGGATCATCAAGGTCGGGCTCACGATGGATACGCTGCAGGAAGAGCGCTGGATCAAGGACCAGGAGATGTTCGGCGAAGCCGTCGAGGCGCTGGGGGCGGAGTTCATCGTCATGACGGCGGACAGCGACGACGCGAAGCAGATCGAGCAGGCCGAGACGCTGATCAGCATGGGCGTCGACATCCTCGTCGTCGTGCCCCACGACGCCGAGGCGACGGCGACGATCGTGAACAAGGCCCATGCGGCCGGCATCAAGGTGATGTCCTATGACCGGCTGGTGCGCAATGCGGACGTCGATCTGTACGTCTCGTTCGACAACGAGCGGGTGGGCGAACTGCAGGCGGAAGTGATCACGAAGCTGGTTCCCGAGGGCAAATATGTCTTTATCGGCGGCGCGGATACGGACTACAACGCCCACCTGGTCAAAAAAGGCGTGTTCAACGTGCTGCAGCCGTTCATCGACCGGGGAGAGATCACCGTCGTATTCGACCAATGGACCCGGAATTGGCTGCCCGCCAATGCGCGGGACAACATGCGCGCCGCCCTGAGGGCAAATGAGGGCAGAATCGACGCCGTGATCGCCGGCAACGACGCCACGGCGGGCGGCGCCATCGAAGCGCTGGCGGAGTGGGGACTCGCCGGCAAGGTCCCCGTCGCGGGACAGGACGCCGAGCTCGCGGCCGCCCAGCGGATCGTCGCGGGCACCCAGACGATGACCGTCTACAAGCCGATCCGGCAGCTTGCCGAAGTGGCGGCGGAGCTGGCCGTCAAGATGGCGAAAGGCGAGACGCCGCGGGCCGACCGTCTCGTGAACAACGGCAAGATCGACGTGCCCTCCGTGCTGCTGACGCCGATCGCCGTGAACGCCGACAATATCGACGAGACGATCATCGCGGACGGTTTTCACTCCCGGGAGGAAGTTTACAAGCTCATCGAACGGTGAACGGACGGAATCGGCTCAAGAAATTACAGAACATCATAAAAGAGTCCTGTCATTACAGCGCTTACAGTCGGATGCGGGATGATACATTGGTTGTGCCACCACAATTACCGAAAGGGGTTCAACCAATGCACAAGGGATTCAAGATCTCCGCCATCCTGCTCGTCGCCGCGCTGTTCGGCACGCTTCTGGCCGCCTGCGGCAAAAACGGCGGCGGCAAGGTGGACGTGGGCGTCGTCCTCCCGACGAAGGACGAGCAGCGCTGGGTGCAGGACGAGCAGCGCTTCAGGGAAGCACTGGATGACACGAAGTACAATGTCGAAATTCTGTTCAGCCAGGGTTCCTCCGCGAAAGAGAAGGAAAACGTCGAAACCCTCATCAACAAAGGCATCAAAGTCCTCATCATCTGTCCGCCGGACGGCGACGCTGCAGCCGCTGCAGTCGAGGCCGCGAAGAAGGAAGGCATCACGGTCATCGCGTACGACCGTCTGATCACGAACACCGACGCCGTCGACTACTACGTCACGTTCGACAGCGTGGCGGTCGGCGCGGCGCAAGCCCAATACCTGGTTGACCACATGAAGGGAGGCGGCCAGCCGCTGTATCTGTACGCCGGCGCGGCTTCCGACAACAACGCGTTCCTGTTCTTCGAGGGCGCTTGGAAAGTGCTGCAGCCGAAGATTGCGGACGGCTCGCTGAAGATCGCCAACTCCAGCGAAGCAGAAGCGCTGAAAGACAAGGCGGAGCTCACCCGTGAAGAGATGAGCCGGATCATCGGTCAAATCACGACGAACTGGGATCCGAACGAAGCGAAGAACAAGGCGCAGACGCACCTCACCGCCGCTTCGGACGACCTGAAAGGCGATGTGCTCATCCTCGGACCGAACGACCATACGGCGCGCGCCATCGCGGACGTGTTCGCGGCCGATTCGGCGGTCACGAGCTATGTCGTGACGGGTCAGGACGCGGACAAAGCTTCCGTCGAATACATCCTGGACGGCAAGCAGTCGATGACGGTGTTCAAGGATGTCCGTACGCTGGTCAAAGACGCGATGAACCTCGCCGTCGACATTCTCGAGGGCAAGACGCCGACCACGACCGGCTCCTACCACAACGGCAAAATTGACGTCAAGGCGAAGCAGACGGATGTCATCGTCGTCGATCAGTCGAATGTCAAGAAAGAGCTGTTCGATTCCGGCTATTACGACGAGAGCGAATTCAATTGATCGCAATCGGCAGTTCATACAAGGGCGGAATAGTGATAGATGCGTCTATCACTATTCCGCTGTTATCACCGTCATCCGGGAGAAGGAGAACAGGCCATGGACGATTACATTCTGGAGATGCGGAACATCTCCAAAACGTTCCCGGGCGTGAAGGCGCTCACGGACGTCAGCTTCAAGGTGAGGCGGGGAGAGATTCATTGCCTTGTCGGTGAGAACGGGGCGGGCAAATCGACGCTGATGAAGGTGCTGAGCGGCGTCTATCCGTACGGCACGTACACGGGGGACATCATTTTCGACGGCAGTGAGCAGCGGTTTACGTCGATCAGCGACAGCGTGAAGGCCGGCATCGTCATCATCTATCAGGAGCTGGCGCTGTTCCCGGACCTGTCCGTCTACGAGAACATCTATGTCGGCAACGAGGTGCAGCGCAGCGGGCTGGTCAACTGGAACGAGACGATCGTCCGGGCCACGCAGATGCTGAAGAAAGTGAAGCTGGACGTCAATCCGGAAACGCTGATCAAGGATCTCGGGGTCGGCAAGCAGCAGCTCGTGGAAATCGCCAAGGCGCTCAGCAAGGACGTCAAGCTGCTGATTCTGGACGAGCCGACCGCCGCGCTCAACGAGAACGACAGCGAGAACCTGCTTCAATTGCTGCGCGAACTGAAGCAGCAAGGCATCACCTGCATCATGATTTCCCACAAGCTGAAAGAAGTGATGGCGATCGCGGACAAGGCGACCGTGCTCCGCGACGGACGAACGATCTGCACGCTGGATGCGGCCAAGGGCGAGATTTCGGAGAACGTCATCATCAAGCACATGGTCGGCCGCGAGATTGAAGACATTTATCCGAAACGGACGAACAAACATTTCGGCGAGAAAGTGTTCGAGCTTCGCAACTGGACGGCGTACGACCCGCAGGCGGGACGGAACGTCGCAACGGATGTGAACCTGCATGTCCGGAAAGGCGAAATCGTCGGCATCGCGGGATTGATGGGTTCGGGGCGGACGGAGCTGGCGCTGAGCATTTTCGGCAACCCCAAAGGTTATCGGCTGCAGGGGGAAATGCTCGTCGAAGGCAAGCCGAAGACGTTCCGCCATCCGAGTGAAGCCATCCGCGAAGGGATCGCCTACGTCACCGAGGATCGGAAGGGCAACGGGCTGTTCCTGATCCAGGACATCAAGTGGAACATTACCGCAGCGAATCTCCGGAAGGTGGCGGGGGGCGGATGGATCAACGAGAACGAAGAAATCCGGGTCTCCGATTACTATAAAAAAGCGCTCAACATCAAGGCTCCGTCGGTGGAGCAGCTCGTCGGGAACTTGAGCGGCGGCAACCAGCAGAAGGTGTCCCTCGGCAAATGGATGTTCGTCGGCCCCAAACTGCTCATTCTCGACGAACCGACGCGCGGCATCGACGTGGGCGCGAAATATGAAATTTATACGATCATGAACGAACTGATCAGCCAGGGGATGAGCATCATCATGATCTCGTCCGAACTCGGCGAAGTGCTCGGGATGAGCGATCGCGTGTATGTCATGGCGGAGGGCAGAATCACCGGCGAGCTCGCGATTGAAGAGGCCGATCAGGAGAAAATCATGCAATTCGCAACATTATAGGAGGAGCCTGTATGAACCTTCAAGTGAACGACAGCCGGACCGACGCGCGGGGCGGAGGTTTTTTCCAGGAGATATTGTCGCTGCTCAAAGTGAACGTCCGGGAATACGGCATGTACATCGCCCTCTTCGTGATCATGCTCATCTTCTCGATCTTGACGGACGGACTGTTCATGTCGTCCCGGAACATCAGCAACCTGCTGGACGCCACGGGATACATCGCGGTGCTCGCCGTCGGCATGACGCTCGTCATCGTCATCCGGCACATTGACCTGTCGGTCGGCTACGCGGCCGGCTTCATGGGGGCGATCGCGGCGATTCTGCTGTCCCAGTTCGGGCTTCCGGTGTATCTGACGATTCCGATCATTCTGCTGATCGGCATCATCGCCGGCCTGATCAACGGCTTCCTCGTCGCATCGGTCGGCATTCCGGCATTTGTGGCGACGCTGGCGGGGATGCTCATTTTCCGCGGGGCGCTGCTGCGCGTGACGGAGAAGACCGGCACGATCAACGTGCGGGACGACTGGTTCAACGCGATCGGCAACGGCTATGTCCCGGCGATCACCCAGGTGGGCGGCCTCAGCCTGTCGGCGCTCGTGATCGGCGCCGTCGCGATCATCCTGTACATTCTGTCCGAGATCCGCAACCGGCGCAACAAGATCAAGTACAACTTCGAAGTCGTGTCCGGGAGCATTTTCGTCCTGAAGCTTGTGTTCGTGTCGGCGATCATCGCCTACATCACGTGGATTCTCGCCGGGTACAACGGCATTTCCTGGACGGTCGTCATCATGCTGCTGGTCGTCATCGCCTATCACTTCCTGACGACCAAGACGGTGCTCGGACGGCACATTTACGCCGTGGGCAGCAACCCGGAAGCCGCGCACCTGAGCGGGATCAACGTGAAGAAGATCACCTATGTCGTGTTCGGTTCGATGGGCATGCTCTCCGCCCTGTCGGGCATTCTGTTCACGTCCCGTCTCCAGTCGGCTTCGCCGACGGCCGGCACGCTGTTCGAGCTCGACGCCATCGCGGCGGCTTATGTCGGCGGCGTATCGGCGGCCGGCGGCGTCGGCAAGGTGACCGGGTCCATCATCGGCGCGATCGTCATGGCCTCGCTGTCGAGCGGCATGAACCTGCTGGGCGTCGGCATCTCCTACCAGTACATGATCCGCGGCGGCGTGCTGGCGCTGGCGGTCATCTTCGACGTCATGACGCGCAAGAAGCGGGGCTGATTGGGACTTCAGGCATCGGCGTTGCCGGGCCGGCCGGAATATCCGGCCGGCCTTTTCGGCTTTTGCCGCGGGTATGCCGGAACGGACCGGTGGCGTATAACGTCAACACGTTGTGAACGCGAACCGATGTCAGGAAACGGCGCGTTTTGTGTGCAGCGGGCGGTTTGTGCGGTGAGGGTGGACGAGCTATATGGGGCGATAAGCCGGTTCGGCAGGGCCGGATTTCTGCTTCTGTAAGATTCGTAGCGGTGTATGTTATACTAGTGATAAAAGAGCGGAAAAGCTTATGAAAAGGGGTGACATCGAATGGAAAAGGTCAATTCACCGGAAGAGTTGATGGAGAACATATCGAATATGAGCCGCGAAAACTCTGTGTTTCAATTTCATATTCCAGGAAAAGGAAAATTCACTCTCGTCTTGCAAGAGGAAGAGCAGCGGTCCATTCAAGCTGACGTCGAGGCGAATCCGGAATTGAAGGCCATGATTGAACAAAGCAGGAGAGAATTCAAGCTTGGTAAAGCTATGAGCACATCGGAATTACTGAAATCCTTATCTCCAGAGGATTTTCGATCATGAACCGAGTAATTTTATGGCCTCCGGCAGTCAGATCTAAGCTCTCCCAGTTTCGCAGTGAGCGATTTTCCCCCGAGGAAACTTTTGATTTCATTTCTCAATTGATTCTTGAAACAGAAGCTGTACTCACCAATCCCATTATAGGCAAAGCTTATACAGAGGAAAACGGCACTTATGTTGGATTGTCGCGTGTAGTTCAGATTGTACAATTGGGAGGAGAACAGTTGACTATGCCCCTGCCAAATAAGCCGGACCGGCATTTGTCTGAGGACGATTGCAGCATTGACGATATCCTTGAATCGGCTGGAGTTTTAACTCCGGAACAAGCTGCGCATTTGATCGATGAAATCAAAAGGATGCGCGAAGAAGAATGGGAATGAATCCAAGTTGCCTACCCATTGTAGTTCCAATCAGGACACAGTGGGTTTATTTATATACTCGGAATACTTAAAAGGAGAACGACGATCATGGTTTATCGATGCAGAATCGAACTGGATGAGATTGCTCCGAAGATTTGGCGGGAGTTTCAATTTCATCCCGATGTGACGTTTCATCAGCTTCACAAAATCATCCAAGCGGTCATGGGATGGGAAAATTATCATTTGTACGAGTTTCATGTGAACGAGAAGGTGATCGGGCTTCCTGATCCGACATTCGCGGATTTGGAAGACCGTGAGATGCTAAATGCACGAAGAGAAACCGTTCAGAAGCATGTTCAAGAGGAAAACTCCGTTTTTACATACGTCTATGATTTTGGAGATGATTGGCAGCACACGGTTACGTTGATCAAAATCGACGCATCGACATCCGACCCGGCACCCTTGTGTCTAGATGGTGCCCGCGGCTGTCCGCAGGAAGATGTGGGAGGCGTGTGGGGGCATCAGCATATGATGGAAGTGTTGCTCACTCCCAATCATCCGGAGCGGGATCATTTTATCGGTTGGGTTCGCGAAGGATATGATCCCGAACATTTTTCCTGCGAAGAAGTGAATCAGGAACTTGAGCGGCAGAAGGACAAGCTGATCCCCAAGTCGCTGGTTAAGCGGCCGGCAGGGAAAAAGCCTGTGAAGCTGACGAAGTCTGCTCTGAATAAGCATCTGAAGCAGCTAAATAGCGACCAGCTTATCGATTTGGTGAAGGCTTGTTACGGCGCTAGCAAAGAGATGGAGAAGTTTCTCGCCGTAAGAATACTGGGCGAAGAAGCGGTAGAGTCTCTTTTTGAAGAGTATCGCAAGAAAGTTGAGAAAGAGTTTTTCCCTGAGCGGGGATTTGGCAAGCTGAGACTCCAGGAAGCGAAACATGCGATTTCGGAATTCGAGAGATTGACTGGAAATGCCAGGTACGCCCTGGAATTGAAGCTGGTCTACGTTGAAAATGGAGTTGATTTCACCCTAAGCTACGGGGATATTGATGAACGCTTCTACTACAGCATGGTGTCCATGTATGCCGATATCATCGATCAGGTGAATGAAGATGAAACGGCCGAGTTGTTTGACGAATTCGAGGAGCGTCTCGAAGCCATTGTTTCGAAAACAGAAGGGATCGGCTGGGGTTTTCATGACAATTTGGCAGAACTGCACGCTCAAATACGATGGATTTAGGTGAGGGGCTTTATGCGCGGCGGGAAGAATAAGAAGCGGACCGATCACAAATCGGAGTCCGCGGGGCTGGTGGAACAAGACGAGAATTTTTAATGAAATTTATTTTCGGTTACCGAAACGGGAGTCGGATGAAGGATATACTGACATGGTTGATTTTGCGGAAACGGTTGAAGATAAAAAGCTGCAATCCACTTTGATGCACATATTGAGCGGCGGCAAGAGAATATTCCGAAGATTCAAGGATGCGTTATCTTCCGACAGCGAGCAGTTAGAGCGGTATTACCAGTTTGTTGAAGAGCAGAATCGCAAACGTGTTTCTGATTGGTTCGAATCCATTGAAGTGAAGTTGATTCTCGAGTAATAAAGAAATGTTTGGGCAGGGGATACCGGTGAAACGTTCTTCTAGACAGACGATGATTAAGCTGTATGCTCAAGCGGTCATTTCGGAACTTCAACAATTAGGTTATCCCAATTCAATTGCTGTTGGCCATCTAAACCACTTGGCTAAAACATACATCCTTAAGCATAAAAGCAACAAATGAGCAGGATTATTTTCCAAATGGCAACCGATATACGACCTGTGTCGCTGTCACCATTTCTAAAAGATGAATATGTCGACGCTGCGGCAGACCAACATATTCCCTTCTTTACCACGGTGCGATCTTATCAGACGTTTATCGACTATTGGAATTCCAAGATGGAAAGAAGCGTCCAAAGGGGGCGGTCCTCATGAATTTATCCGATTTTGCCAGGTACATAGATCCTGCAGTTGTACACAGAGGAAAGGAATACGCGTCCGAAGGCCGGGTGATTTCCTTGAAATCGTTTGCCGAAAGAAAGTACACTTCGGTTGTGCGCGGGAACGAAGATTATGAGGTCTACGTAGAGCTGGACGACGAGGGAAACATTATGGAATCAGAATGCGATTGTCCGTACGATTTCGGCCCGGTCTGCAAGCATCAAGTCGCCGTATTCCTCGAGCTTAAGAATAGAGAAGCAGTCGGGGCATCTTCACCGGAACCGTCTCTCCGGCAGCTGTTGGAAGCAGAGAGCAAGGAGAAATTAATCGAATTGCTGCTCTCGATTGCATCGGATTCATATACCGCGGAAGAGCGCATCAGACTCCACTTGTCGAAAAGGGGCGAGGATCAGGAGTTGGACGCCTGCCGACGGTTGATTCGATCCTACATTGACACATATTCGGATGATCATGGTTTTGTGTCTTGGCGGAACGTAAGCCGCGCGGTGGAAGGTGCGGAGATCGTCGCTGAAAAGGCTCTCTCCGCCTTCGATGAAGAGGAATGGTTGCACGGGCTGGCGATTCTGTTTTGCATCATCGAAGAGATGATTGAATTATTGCAGTCCGCCGACGATTCGGACGGTGGAGTCGGGATCGTGATCGAAAGCTGTCTGGAATCGATCTTCAAGCTGGTTCAGGATCACCATCATATTCCGGCGGAAGAACGCTTGAAGATTTTCCGCCGGTTGTTGGAGGAGACACACCAGCCTTATTACGATGGGTGGTCGGATTGGCAGCTCGCGCTCCTCGAGGCGGCGGGCGCGCTGATCGAGTCGGAACAGATGCAACATCAATGGGATGATGCGGCGGATTCGCTCCTGAGTCATACGTCCGGAAGCAATTGGTCGCGGGATTACACAGACGAGCGGGTAACTGTGCTCCGATATGGTCAAATTTTGGAACGTTCAGGTGAAGAACAGGCGAAAGCTTATTTGTATAAACATCTGCATTTCCCGGAAATTCGGGAGATTGCGATTCGAGCGGCGCTTGAGCAAGGCGATGCCGAGGAAGCGATCCGATTGGCGGAGGCCGGGGAAGCCCAAGATCAGGGGCTGCCGGGGCTCGTCTATCGCTGGAAGAAATATCGGTATGAGGCATACCATCGCACAGGACAAGTCGAACAGCAGCGGAAACTCGGGATGGAGCTGATTGTGAACGGAGAGTATGCGTATTATCGCTCTGTGAAGGATACATTTTCCGATGAGGGAGAATGGACTTTGTATTTGCAAGATATGTTAGATCAATTAGAGCAGAGCCCGAGGGGAGAGCATACGTATACCCAAATCCTGGTGGAAGAGGAGATGTTCGCACGGCTTTTGGAACATGTCCGCAAGACACCTTACCGAATTGAATCGTTCTATGAGCAATTGCTTCCGCATTACCCGGAGGAGGTGAAGGCACTTTTCGTGGCCTATATCGAATTCCGGGCGGATCAATCCAGGGACAGGCGAGATTACGCCGATGTTTGCCGGATCATTCGAATGCTTCAACAGGTTGGCGGGCAGAAAGAAGCGTTCACCGTCACACAAAAATTGTTAACCAAATTTCCGCGAAGACCGGCTTTCCGGGAGGAGCTGGGGAAGATTCGTTTTTGAAGAAAGACTAGAAGAACCTTTCAAGCTGGAATGTGTAGCCGAAACCTTCTTCACGGAGTCGGGATAGCCGATCAATCGAGCAGCGCAGCGGTGAACGGAAAAAGTGTTGGGAGTTTGCCGCCAGAGTTCAAACGATGGGCATCTATCGACTAAAAAATCATTCGGAGAAATTGTTATATGAGAGATGAAATCAACGTTTCAGCTGTCGATATTGATGGTGTCTTAAAATATTTGGAGATGCTGGAATCCATTCCTGATATGATGAAAGCAAAAGGAGACAGGCTTAAAGCAGGAATGATTTGCAGAGATGATGGAGCTTACAAATTTGATTATAAGAGCTTTTACGAAGCCAATCGAATATATTTGACATCGAATCAAAAATAACGAAGGCTTTATACGAGCATAACTTTATCCTTAATGGATTCGATTGGGGCGACTGGATTAAAGAAAATACTAAATATTCGGATAACAATCCAAACCATGAGGAAATGATCCGCTCAGCCGATTTGGATACAATCCGCAAGATTTTTACGTCTATTGTCAGGGGCGATAGATTTAATGAATTTCTTTTGTTTAATTTGCTACAAAAGGGGTATGTATTGAAACTATTCAGAAGGCTGAAGGAAATTAGAAGGGAGATAGATCGTTAAGCAGACCGGATAGATTCACTTCCACACCCAACTTAACTGAGCCTTTTGCATAATTTCGTTTTGAAGCCAGCTTCATAGGGAGTCCTCAACTAGCAGCAGTTAATTCCTGGCTTTAACGTTTAAAAATGTGTAATTGGAGTTTATTGGTCATGAAAATGGGCAGACCTGCAGAATTTTCGGGAAACGCTCGTTTTTAAGCGACCGCTTTTGCCAAGCGAGATGCGGCTACTGCAGATGCAAGCAGAACGATGGCGTTCAGATACAGGTGAGTTGTTACTT
>NZ_QEWA01000065.1:0-28805 GCF_003390775.1 Thermobacillus sp.
CGCGCTTTTCCTCTATCCTCCGCGCCACTCTTGCCATCAGAATGTCGTGGTTCACACGGTCGAAGAACTTCTCCAGATCCATGTCCACGACCCAGCGGAGGCCGCTTTGGATATACTGCTGCGCTTGAAATCGGCGAGCAGCTGATCGTACTGCGTCTTCATCTCCAGCGCCGCTTCCTTCGCGCAGGAGAGATCGGCCGCCGCCGTCTGTTCGGACTGGGCTTGCATCTCGGGTTTTTTCATCGTCGTCAACCTTTGCAACAGATTCATTCCTGCATCTTCCCCCTTCTCATCGAGCGGCTGCTGCCGCCGTCATCGTCTTTTCGGCCTAGCCGACGCGCTGTCTGACCATTGTGAAGCCCCGCTTTCTGTAAATTGATGGAACAACCGCTGCCCGAAATACGCATACACCTCTTTTTTCGTCCAAACCACATGGTTTTCATTAGACTTTTTAGTAAAAATGATTTACAAAACGACATTTTCCGACAGAAAAAAGGCGGGCGCCCCGGCCTCCCGCCGAAGCATCTGCCCGACATTTGTCCCAGTTATCGTTATCCGCCGCCAGTCACCGTTTACCGGTCTATGATTACCGGGTCATCCGTAACCGTCCTTCTGCCGACATCCGATCTGCGGCCATCCGGCCATATGCGGACGATCATGCCTCCGCTTCAAGTCCCGCAATACGTCCGATACGGACGATCCGGCTTCGGCGGCACCGCGGCATAATCCGCATGGTCCGCATCGTAATCGTAAGGCGCCGCCAGCGCGGCCAGCAGCCGCTCCATGACGGACAAATCGCCGGCTTCCGCGGCGGCCAGCGCTTCCTCGACGCGGTAGTTGCGCGGGATGACCGCCGGATTGGCGCTCATCATGAGCCGCCGCACCTCGGCCTCGGTCTGCGGCTGCCGCGCGAGCCGCCGCTGCCGCCGGGCAAGCCAGTCCTCGAACTCCCGGGTGCCGTGCATCGGCGTATCCTCCGGCCGGCCGAGCGTCAAGTCGAAGAAGGTGCGGGTGTAATCCGCCCTGGCCTTGCGCATCAGCTCGAGCAGATCCCGGGCCAGCGCTTCGTCTTCCTCCTCTTCGCCGAACAGCCCCAGCTTGGCACGCATGCCCTGAAGCCAATGGCGTTCGTACCGGCCGGCATATTCGCCGAGCGTCTCCTCCGCCAGTTCGACGGCTTTCTCCTCGTCTTCGTGAAGCAGCGGCAGCAGCGCTTCGGCCAGCCGCGCCAGATTCCATGCGCCGATCGCGGGCTGACGTCCGTATGCATAGCGGCCGTGCGTATCAATGGAGCTGAAAACGGTCAGCGGATCATACTCGTCCATGAATGCGCACGGGCCGTAGTCGATCGTCTCGCCGCTGATCGTCATGTTGTCCGTGTTCATGACGCCGTGTATGAACCCGACCAGCATCCACCGGGCGATGAGCGCGGCCTGGCGCTCAATCACCTCCCGGAGCAAAGCCAGGTACGGCTGCTTATCCTCCGCCGCCTCCGGCATGTGGCGCGCGATGGCGAAGTCGGCCAGCGCCTTGAGGTCGTCCCGGCTGCCGCGCCATGCCGCGAACTGGAACGTGCCGACACGCAGATGGCTGGCTGCCGTGCGGGTCAGCACCGCGCCCTGCAGCACGGTCTCGCGGATGACGGGCATGCCGGTCTTCACGACCGCGAGGCTGCGTGTCGTCGGAATGCCGAGGGCATGCATCGCTTCGCTGATGATGTATTCGCGAAGCATCGGGCCGAGCGCCGCCCGGCCGTCGCCGCCGCGGGAATACGGCGTGCGGCCCGATCCCTTCAACTGAATGTCGATGCGGGCTCCCGAGGGGGTGAGCTGCTCGCCGAGCAGCAGCGCCCGGCCGTCGCCGAGCATCGTGAAATAGCCGAACTGATGGCCGGCATATGCCTGGGCAAGCGGCTCGGCACCCTCCGGCAGCCGGTTGCCCGCAAGCACCTCGACGCCTTCGGGGGAGCGAAGCGCCTCCGCATCGAGGCCGAGTTCGGCCGCCAGCGGCTCGTTCAGCATGACGAGCCGCGGCTCGCGCACCTGCACCGGCTCCTGTCTCACATAGAACAACTCCGGCAGCCGGGCATACCGGTTGTCGAAGCGCCATCCGGCTCGCTGCTCTGTCCGTTCCACCTGGCACCACGCTCCCCTGTCATTCGAAAGTCCGGCACAAATGCCGGCCAGCTTCAGGCTCGCAGCCCTATTCTTCCCCGTGATGGCCGAAATTGTGCGCCAAGACAGGTTGAAGCCCCGGCGGCATCGGCGCTCCAAAGTCAGGATCATCTTATCACACCGGCATGGAAAATGTAATTAAGCATGATCGGGGACCGCTTGCCGTCGCCTGCGAATGCGGGCGGCGTCGGATGGCGCTGCGAACGCTGTCGTGCGGGCGGACGAATCGGGACTTTCCGGGCGGCGTCCCGGCCGGGCGGCGGACATGCCGGTACCAACGGAGCATTTTGCGGCTTGACAGCGGGCTTCGACAGCCTCCTCGGCCGCGGCGTAATAAGATGAAGACAGGCCGTTCCGTCAACCGGAACGCCGTCACAAACGATGCAAGGAGGCGTAATGTCATGCGAAGCACGATGGAAGCGGACGACGTACGGTCCGCAGCTCACGGCGGAACGAGGGAAGCGCGGGTCGACCGGCCGGCGGACACGGCGGAAGAAAAGGCGGCGCGCCCGAGGCTTACGCTGCGCCATTTGCACAGTTTGATCGAAGCGCTCAGGGAAGAGCATCTGAAACTGGAAATGCGGGTGGACAGGCTGTCGAGCCTGGTGGACCGGCTGGCCGAGCCGGATGCCGGCGCCCGGCGGGAGTCCGCCCTTATCGGAGATCGCATCACGGAGTCTCGGCTTGCCATGCCGGAATTGCCGACAGGGAGGGAAGAAGCCGGCGGCCGCGGAGCGGGTCAATCCGCCGCCGCGGAAGACCGGGCGGCGTTCGGCTTTGCGATCTGGGCCGGCGTCGAACGGGCGATCGGCAACGCCGCCGTCATGCTGGCGGCCGGACGCGACACCGAGTCCGGCGTTGCGGATTCGGATCCCCAGACCGAGCGTGCGGATGCGAAGCCCGCGCCCGCCGCCCTCTTCAAGCGTCAGCGGCCGCCGGCGCACGAGCAGCACGAAGTGCCGATCGAGCATCTGCTGCACGAGCTGCGCGAAGCGGCGCGAATCGCCGATGAGATTGCGGCGAATGCTTCCGCCGATTACCGGGCGAACCCGGCCCACCCGCCGCGGGCGCCGGACCTGTCCGGGGGCGGCGCGTCCGGCGGGGAAGCGGAAGCCGGACCGGCGTCGTCCGCGCCGGAACCGGGCGCGTCCGGAACCGCAGATGCCGGCCCGCAAGCGCGGGACGCCTCCGCGGATACGCCGCGGCCTGCCGGCGCCGAAGCAGCCGCCGCAGCGCCGGATCCTTCCGCGGAGTCCGCGGCCTCCGGCCATCGCGGCCCGGTGACCGCGCAGCCGCCGGACGCCCCGGCGGGCGCACCGCCGCAAACTTCGCAGCGGCAGCCGGAAGCGGACATGCCGTCCATTACGATTCCGCGTTCCGAGCGGCACCGCGTGCGCAAGAAGCCTTCTTTATGGACGCGGCTGTTCGGCCAGCAGCACGCGTAATCCTGATCCCGGGGGCCGATTCCGGAGCGGCCGCCGGGATTTTTCATGCCGGCATGCAAACAAGCGGCCGGTCAGGTCCCGACCGGCCGCTTCGCATGTCGACACCATTTCCCGGGAAATGTCGAGCCCGTCCCATCGAACCTCTAAGCTTTCCCCAGCAACCGGCGCAGCTCGTTCCGTTTCGCGACAAGCTCCCGAAACGCCGCGTCGAGCGCCTCCGGATCGTCGCCGGGCTCCGGCATGCTCAGCTTGCCGAGCGTCTCCGACAGCTTCGTCTCCACCGTCATCAACGCTTCCTCCAGCGCCGCATCCCCGGACTCCGCCATGCGCGCCTTGTGCTCCTCATATTCCCGCCAGCCGCCCTCGAACACGTGCACCCGGCCGTCCCGGATCTCCAGAATGCGGTCCGCCGTCCGGTCGGCGAAACGCCGGTCGTGCGTGACGAACAGCACCGTGCCCGCATAGTCGGCCAGCAGCGATTCGAGCGCCTCGATCGACGGAATGTCGAGAAAATTCGTCGGTTCATCCAGCACCATTACATTCACGTCGCCGACGATCAGCTTCGCCAGCGCCGTCCGGACGCGTTCGCCGCCGCTCAGCACGCCGACCGGCTTGTGGACGTCATCGCGCTTGAACAGCAGCCGGGCCAGCACGGCGCGCACCACTTCCGGCGGCTGCGCCGCCCCGTCGGAGACGTTGTCGAAGACGGTGCGGTCCGGACGCAGAATGTCCAGGTTCTGGCTGAAGTATCCGATTTTCGCCGCCGGGGCGATCGTCACGCCTTCGCCGCCCTCCAGGATGCGCTTCAGCAGCGTCGTCTTGCCCGACCCGTTCGGACCGAGCAGCGCGGTCTTGCTGCCCGCGGGCAGTCCGAACCGGACGTCGCGCCAGAGCAGCCGTCCGGCGGCGTTGGCTTCCAGCCCGTCCACGCGGATGATCATCCGGCTGCCGAGGCGCGCCGCTTCCGGGATGTCCATCCGCACCCGCTCCGGCTCCCGCGGCTTGTCGACCCGCTCGAGCTTGACAATGCGCGTCTTGATCGCCTTGATGGATTGATGGATGCTCTTCTGCACGGAGCCGTAATGATCCTTGCCCATCCGCGCTTCCGACGGGCTCAGGTTGCGCGGCGCCTTCTCCAGGCGCGCCGCCTTCTGCGCTTTCTGCTGAATGGCCGCTTCGAGCTGTCGCCTTTTGTCCACGTAGGATTCGTATTTTTCCCAATGCCGCCGCCGCTCCAGCTCGCGCATTTGCCGATAGAACGAGTAATTCCCGCTGTAACTCGACACGGCGCCGTCCTCGATCGCCCAGATGCGCGTGCAGACGCGATCGAGAAACTCCCGGTCGTGGGACACGACGACGAACGCGCCCTCGTATGCGAGGAGCGCCTTTTCCAGCCTGCGGATATGGTCGGCGTCGAGATGCATGGTCGGCTCGTCGGCGAGCAGCAGCGCGGCGCGTTCGGCCAGCGCCCGCTCCATGCAGAGCGCCGTCGTCTCTCCGCCGCTCAGCGTCCCTTCGTCCGGCTTCAGCTGCGGAATGACTGCCCGCGAACCCGCGATCCGGACCGCCCCGGCATCCGGCTTCACTTCGCCGGCAATCATCCGGAGCAGCGTCGTCTTGCCCGTGCCGTTCATGCCGACAAGGCCGATCCGCTCACCGGATGAGATGCGCAGCTGTTCGGCGCGGAACAGCCGCCTGTCGCCGATGAACATTTCCACCTGTGACGCTTCAAACAACATCGTCATGAAAAAAACCTCCCGTATCCATCTATGTGGACAGGAGGCTTGCGTCATGCGAAAGGCACACGCGCCGCTGCCGCCGCACGGCTGCAGCGGAGGGCGGGCGTATCCATCCCGTATGAAGGCGCGACCCAAGGTCCATGCGGCGGAAGCTGTGCCGCGGCAAGCGCAAGATCCTGTCCGGAAACTGCGAACGAACAAGCCGTATCCGGCGCCTGCAAGGCGCCCGCGGGCAACACGGAACAAGCCGTCATGGACGGCGTCCGCCGTTCGTTCTTCATGCGTCTCCATTCGTCAGGATCTCAGTTGCGCATCGGACCAATGGTCACCCTTTCCGTATCGTGTTGTCCTGATTGTAGCGAAAAATACCGCGTGAATCAACCCGTGCCGTCCGACCCCGTGCGTTCCCACAGATCATCCAGGAGCCGTTCTTCCAGACGGAACAAGGCGTCGAAAGCCCGCCCGGCTTGCAGCAGCTGATCCGGAATTTCGCGCCCGCGCTCCGGCTCGGACGCCGCGTTCGCAAGGCCGGCCAAGTACCGGTCCAGCCGGTTCTCCGCCAGCCGGATCGCCGCGTGCAAATCATCGAGCAGGCTGGCAGCGGCCTCCAGCGCCTGCTCCAGCAACGGACCGAGCTGCTTCTCTGTCCAGGCGGCATGTTCGCGCAGGTCTTCGCGGAAATCGCCGGCTTTCTCCATCAGCCAGCGGATCTCGTCTTCGTGAAAACGGGAATTCCGGTGTCTCAAGATCGATCGGGACAGGACGGCCAGTTCGTTCCACTCTTCCATGAGCAGGCTGCGCTCTTCCTGCAGCCTCTGCATCGCATCGCCCAGCGGGTACAACGGATGCCCGAGTACGGCGTTCAGATCGTCGATAATGCCATGCGCGTGCGGCTTCACGTCCACCCCTCCGATTGTGCATCGTGTTCACTTCGAGGGTAACGGAACCGGAGAGGCAACGCTGTGAAAAGTGTCACAATCCTTGAAAAGATGCCCTGAATAAGCGAAAGTGACCGAATGCGGCACCCGATCCGATGTCCGCATCCGATCCCCGAAGCCGGCGCCTCACCTCAAAACGCCATCGCCGCCCGCACCGCGCGCTGCCACCCGGCATACAGCCGGTCGCGCTCCGCGGCTTCCATCGCGGGCTCGAACCGCTTGTCAAGCCGCCATTGCGCGGCGATCTCCTCCCGGCCGCCGAATACGCCGGCGCCGAGTCCGGCCAGGTACGCCGCGCCGAGCGCTGTCGTCTCGTAGTGCACCGGCCGCTCGACGGGCGTGCCCAGCAGGTCGGCCTGGAACTGCATGAGCAGATCGTTCATCGCCGCGCCGCCGTCGACGCGGAGCGCCTTCAACCGGACGCCCGCGTCCTCCTCCATCGCGTCCAGCACATCCTTCGACTGGTAGGCGATCGACTCCAGCACCGCCCGGATGAAATGCTCCTTCGACGTGCCCCGCGTCAAGCCGAAAACGGCGCCGCGCACGCTGCTGTTCCAATACGGCGTGCCGAGTCCGACGAACGCCGGCACGACATAGACGCCCTCGCTCGATTCGACCCGGCCCGCATACGCCTCCGAATCGGGCGCCGCCTTGATCATGCGCAGGCCGTCGCGCAGCCACTGGATCGCGGAACCGGCGACGAACACGCTGCCTTCCAGCGCGTACTCGACCCGTCCTCCCGCGCCCCAGGCGATCGTCGTGAGCAGGCCGTGCTTCGACGGAATCGCCTTCTCGCCGGTATTCATCAGCATGAAGCAGCCGGTCCCGTACGTGTTCTTCGCCATGCCGGGCTCGAAGCATCCCTGCCCGAACAGCGCCGCGTGCTGGTCGCCCGCCGCCCCGGCGATCGGCACTTCGCAGCCGAAGAACGCATTCGGCGACGTGCGGCCGTACACCTCCGAAGACATTCGCACTTCCGGCAGCATCGCGGCCGGCACGCCGAGAAGCCTGAGCAGCTCTTCGTCCCACGCCAGCTTGTGAATGTTGAAGAGCAGCGTCCGCGATGCGTTCGTCACGTCGGTGACGTGGACGGCACCGTCCGTCAGCTTCCAGATGAGCCAGGAGTCGATTGTGCCGAACAGCAGCTCGCCCCGCTCCGCCCGCTCCCGCGCGCCGTCCACATGGTCGAGCAGCCAGCGGATTTTCGTGCCCGAGAAATACGGGTCGATGAGCAGCCCGGTCCGCTCCCGGATGAGCGGCTCGGCGCCTTCCGCGCGCAGCCGTTCGCAGATGTCCTCCGTCTGGCGGGACTGCCAGACGACCGCATGATGGATGGGACGACCGGTCTTGCGGTCCCAGACGACCGTCGTCTCCCGCTGGTTCGTAATGCCGATGGCGCTGATCTGGTCAGGCTGGATGCCGGCCTGCGCAATCGCCGTGGCCACAACGCTGTGAACGGAGATCCAGATCTCCTCGGCATCGTGCTCGACCCAGCCCGGCTGCGGATAATGCTGCCGGATCTCCTGCTGGGCCTTGGCCGCGATATGGCCTTCCGCATCGAAAAGGATCGCCCGCGAGCTCGTTGTCCCCTGGTCAATGGCAAGCAAGTAAGGGCCGCCCATGTTTCTCACTCCCCGCACTCGTCTGCTCGTTTCTGATTGTAAGCGCTGTAAACACTATAGCCGCCGCCGGCCCGGGCTGTCAACGACGCCCGGCCTTCTTGACGATCAGCACGGGCACGGTGGCGTGCTGCACGACATGATGGCTGACGCTGCCGAGCAGCATCTCCCGCAGCTTGCCGAGTCCGCGGCTGCCGAGCACAATCAGATCGCAGCCGTACGCCCGGGCGTATTCCAGAATGACCGGTCCCGGCGCGCCGTACGCCAGCTCCGCCTTGAACCGGACGATACCGCGCGCGGCTTCCTCCGCCTCTTTCAACAACTTGGACGCGCGCTGCAGTTCATCCTCGGGACTCACGGCCGGCGTGAACAGCATGTCGCCGGCGAATCCGGCCGGCACCGGCGCGACATGCAGCACCGTCAACTTCGTTCCGCCCCCGGCGTCCGCGATGCGCACCGCCTCGCGCAGCGCATGCCTCGCCTGTTCCGAGCCGTCGTAGGCCGCCAGAATATGCCGATAGAGCATAAGCGTACCTCCTCCGCATCCCGCTGGACTCCTTTATTCCTATAATATCTTGGCGCCGGTCCGGTTGGCATTGATGATTTGCGGGTGCTGCAGGTTACGGCAGGTGATCAACCGGCTGATTTCGTTGGCGGAGCGTGCGCCTGGAAGATGCCGCCGAAAACGCATGTTGCCGATGACGCGTCACGCATCGGGTTGAGCGAAGGGGATATGGTCAAAAAGGGATGGAAACCGGCAATCCGCGATTGCGATTTTCCCCACGCCGATATAAAATGAACTTTAGTGGAATCATTTGAACCAAAATGAACGTCAAAAGGAGAGAATGCACGATGGAGATCCGTTACGCGGTCCATCCGCAGGAAGCCAGGAAGTACGATACGACGGCGCTCAGGGAACATTTTCTCATTGAAACGCTGTTCAAGCCCGGCGAGATCGTGCTGACCTACTCGCACGTGGACCGCTTCATCGTCGGCGGCGTCCAGCCGGCCGGCTCTCCGGTCAAGCTGGAGGCCGACCCGAAGGAGATCGGCGCGGCCACGTTCCTCGAACGGCGGGAAATCGGCATCATCAACATCGGCGGCAGCGGCACGGTGACGGTGGACGGCACGGTCTATGCGATGGAGCCGAAAGACTGCCTGTACATCGGCCGCGGCGCGAAGGACGTCATCTTCGCGAGCGACCGCGCCGACGCGCCGGCGAAGTTCTATTTCAACTCGTGTCCCGCCCACCAGACCTACCCGACGGTGAAAGCGGCAATCAGCGAAGCGACGCCTCGCCATCTCGGCAGTCTCGAACAGTCGAACGAACGGACGATCTACCAGTACATTCATGAAGGCGGCATCAAAAGCTGTCAGCTCGTGATGGGCATGACGCTGCTGAAGCCGGGCAGCATGTGGAACACGATGCCCTGCCATACGCACAACCGGCGGTCGGAAGTGTACTTCTACTTCGACATGCCGGACAGCGGCGTCGTCTTCCACTTCATGGGCGAGCCGCAGGAGACGCGCCACATCGTCGTCCGCAACGAGCAGGCGGTCATTTCGCCGAGCTGGTCGATCCACAGCGGCGTCGGCACGGCCAGCTACACGTTCATCTGGGGCATGGCGGGCGAGAACCAGGCGTTCGACGACATGGATCCCGTCGCCATGCAGGAGCTGCGCTGATCCGTCATGAATGTGCTGAAACGGCATGAAGCCATCATGGAGCAACTGCTCGCGCATCGCGAAGTGACCGTCGCGGAGCTGAGCGAGCGGCTGCAGGTGACGGGCAAGACGATCCGCGAAGATCTGGCGAAGCTGGAGGAGCGCGGGCTGCTCGTCCGCGTCCGCGGCGGCGCGATGCTCGCGCAGCGCGAGCAGTTCGGCATTCTGCCCGAGCGCGGGCCGGTCACGCGCCATCTCGCGGAGAAGGCGGAGATCGCCGCCGCAGCGCTCGAGCTGATCGAGCCGGGCGACACGATCGCCCTCGACGGCGGCTCGACGACGCTGGAGCTGGCCCGCCGGCTGCCGAACGAACCGCTTACGGTCGTCACGAACGACGTGTACATCATCGGCGAGCTGGCGTTCAAGCCGGAAATCCGGCTCGTCGTTCCCGGCGGCAGCCGCGTGCGGAACATGCTGGCCGGTCCGGAAGCGGTGCGGTTCGTGCGCGGCCTCAATCTGCGGAAAGCGTTTCTGACCGCGACGGGCGTGCACGAAACCTACGGATTCTCCATCTACACCGGCGAACTGGTCGAGTTCAAGCGCGCGCTGATCGAGACGGCGATGCACCGATACATGCTGGCCGACCGGCACAAATTCGGCCGTATCGCGCTGCGCACCTTCGCCGCGCTTGCGGACGTCGACCAGCTCATCGTCGACAGCGGCCTGGACGCGGAGACGGCGGCGCGCTATGCGGCGGCCGGCGCCCGGATTGTCAAGGCGCCGGGCGGATCGCGCGAAGCTTCCGCTTCCGGAGCGGAACAAGGACAAGAAAGCGAGGGAATTTCCGAATGAAAGATTGGTTCGACCTGACGGGACGCCATGCGTTTGTTACCGGCACTTCCGGCGGACTCGGGCGGGCGATGGCGATCGCCCTGGCGGAAGCCGGCGCATCCGTCGCCCTGGTGTCCAGCTCGGGCAGTGCCGAGACGGCCGGCATCATCCGCGGTTTCGGCGGCCGGGCGGAAGACATCCCCGCGGATCTGAGCCGTCCGGAAGAAGCGGAACGGGCCTGGCGGCAGGCCGTCGAGACGTTCGGCCGGATCGACATTCTCGTCAACAACGCCGGCATCATCCGCCGCACTCCCGCGGCGGACCATTCGCGCCAGGACTGGAACGACGTGATCGCGCTCAACTTAAACGCCGTCTTCTTCTTGTCCCAGCTCGCCGGAAAGCATATGATAGAGAATGGCTATGGCAAAATCATTAACATTGCCTCCATGCTCTCGTTCCAGGGCGGCATCAACGTTCCGGGTTATACGGCCAGCAAGCACGGCGTGGCGGGGCTGACGAAAGCGCTCGCCAACGAGTGGGCGGGCAAAGGCGTGAACGTCAACGCCATCGCGCCGGGCTACATGGAGACGAACAACACGGCGCCGATCCGCGCGGACGAGCAGCGCTATCGCAGCATTTCCGAACGCATCCCTGCCGGTCGCTGGGGCGTGCCGGACGACCTGAAAGGGCCGGTCGTCTTCCTGGCTTCGCGCGCGTCCGACTATGTGCACGGGCATATCCTCTGCGTGGACGGCGGCTGGATGGCGCGTTAGAACCGAAAGGAGCCTTGTCCCGATGAAAAAAATTCAGCTGATCGGCCGGCTGCACGAGGCGGGCGTCGTCGCCGTCCTGCGCGGCGAATCGCCCGAGGATGTCGTGCGGATGGCGGAGAAGTCGATCGAAGGCGGCATCCGCGCGATCGAGATCACGATGACCGTGCCGTATGCGCTTGAAGCGATCACCGCGCTTGCGAAGAAATATCAGAGCGGCGACCCGGCGGCTGCGAACTATGCGATCATCGGCGTCGGCACCGTGCTCGACAGCGAGACGGCGCGCGCGGCGATTCTCGCCGGCGCCGAATTCGTCGTCTCGCCGAGCGTCGACGAAGCGACGATCCGGCTGTGCAACCGGTATCGCGTACCCGTCATGCCCGGCGCGGTCACCATCGCCGACATCACGAAGGCGCTCGAGCTCGGCGTCGACGTCGTCAAGCTGTTCCCGGGCAACATGTTCAGCCCGTCCATCATCCCGACGCTCAAGGGGCCGCTGCCGCAGGCCAACATCATGCCGACCGGCGGCGTCTCGCTGTCCAACCTCGGCGAATGGATCAAATCCGGCGCGTTCGCGGTCGGCATCGGCGGCGATCTGACGAAGGAAGCCGTCAAGACCGGCAACTACGACCTGATCACAGACAAGGCGCGCGCGTACATGGACGCCTTCCGCAAGGCGAAGGCGGAATAACCGGCAAAAAAGGCGGTCCGGCTGCATGCCGAACCGCCTTTTTTCATCGCTCACCGATCCGCCCGCGCTGCAAGGTACTTCCAGCTGACCGCAAGGCTTTCGAACGGATCGCGCCGGCAGACGTCCTGCTCGACGATGTACCATTCCATGCCGACTGCGCGGCAGGCGTCCAGAATCGCATCCCAGTTCATGTTGCCTTCGCCGAGCTCGGCGAAATGCTGTTCGTCCTCGTAGATGGCCATGTCCTTCAGGTGCACGACCTTCATCCGGCCGTCCAGCTTGCGGATCCAGGCCGCCGGATCGGCGCCTCCCGCCTGCGCCCAGTACGTGTCCAGCTCGAAATGGAAATCCATCGGGTCCGTCTCCGCCAGCAGCAGGTCCATCGCCGTGCGGCCGCCGTATTTCTCGAACTCCAGCTTGTGGTTGTGGTAGACGAACTGCAGCCCGGCGTCGCGCAGCTTCCGCGCCGGCTCCGACATTTCGCGGATGAACGCCTCGTACCCTTCGCGCCCGGCTTCGGCGTAATGCCGCGGAATCATGCCGAGCCCGACGTACCGGCAATTCCACAGCTTGTGCTCCGCGATGACCGCATCCAGGTCGCCGAGAAGACGCGCGTACGGCACATGCGTCGCACAGATCGACAGCCCGTGCCGGTCGGCCGAAGCCTTCACCTCGCGCGGATCGATCGGCCCGATGGCCGACACCTGCACCGCCGTGTACCCGATTTCGGCGACGCGCTGCAGCGTCAAGTCAAGATCCTCCGCCGTCTTCGTGAACTCGCGCAACGTGTACAGCTGCGCCGCAATCTGCTCCTTCTTCACGCGTGTGTCCCGCCTTTCGCGCCGAACCCTTTTTATCCGTACACCCGCTCGGCCCGCGCCTGCGCGATCAGGCAGAGCTCCGCCGCCTTGAACGCGTGCGCCTGCGTCATCGCGTGCTCCGTCCGGTTCAGGCAGTCGAGGATGAGCCGGCCGAAATACGGATAGCCGACCTTGCCGCGGCAGTCCATGTAGAACTCGCCTTCCCCGTTCACCAGGTACAGATGCCCGCCTTCCGGCGACCGGGCGATGTCGATGTATTTGCGCAGCTCGATGTAGCCATCCGTGCCGAGGATGACCGTCCGCCCGTCGCCCCACGTGCCGAGGCCGTCCGGCGTCAGCCAGTCGACGCGGAAATAGTTCGTCGCCCCGTTGTCGCCGAGCAGCGTCGCGTCGCCGAAGTCCTCGAGCTCGGGGTACTCGGGATTGCGGTAGTTGCCGACCTTGCTGTGCAGCACCTTCGCGTCCTTGCAGCCGGCGTAGAACAGAAACTGCTCGACCTGGTGGCTGCCGATGTCGCACAGGATGCCGCCGTATTTCTCCCGTTCAAAAAACCACTTCGGCCGCGAAGCCGCATTCAATCTGTGGGGCCCGAGTCCGAGCACCTGCACGACCCGCCCGATGGCGCCCGATTCGATCAGGTCGCCCGCGTGGACGGCGCTCTCCACATGCAGCCGCTCGCTGTAATAGACGGCGTACTTCCGCCCCGTCTCGGCGCAGGTCCGCCTTGCCTCCTCCAGCTGCTCCAGCGTCGTGAACGGCGCCTTGTCGACGAAATAGTCCTTGCCGTGCCGCATCACCTTCACGCCAAGCGGCCCGCGTTCGCACGTGACGCCGGCGGCGGCGACCAGCATCACTTCCGGGTCCTGCAGAATCGCGTCCGCCGAGGGCGCAACTTTCACACCCGGATACGTCTTCACGAACCGCTCGACCTTCGCCGGATCGTCATCGTACACCCATTTGAGCGTTCCACCCGCTTCAATCAGCCCGTTGCACATGCCGTAGATGTGGCCGTGCTCCAGATCCATCGCCGCGAACACGAACTCGCCCGGCTTCACGACCGGGCTGGGCTTCCCCTGCGGCGCGTAGTTCATGCCGTCTCCCTTCATGTTCTCCGCTCCTCTCTCAAGCCTTCGCGCCCTGCGTCCTGCGCTGCCGCGATTCGTCGATCCGCGCCATCAGCTCCGCATGGAACCGGTCCTCGTCAATCGGCATCTCGACCCAGTCGTCCGTCCAGGTCGACAGCAGCATCGCATTGGACAGCATCAGGCCGTGGATGCCGTCTTCGCCCGGCGCGAGCAGCGGCGTCCCCTTGAGCACCGCGTCCGTCCAGTTCTGGAGGATGCCCTTGTGCTGGGGTCCGCTGCCGGGCTCGACCGGAATCTCCACCTTCCAGCACTCCGGCTTGCCGAACAGGCCGCGGTACGACGCGTTGAACTCCGGTTCGGACACGCGCAGCCGCCAGAACGACATCTTGCCGTCCTCGATGACGATCTTGCCCCGCGTGCCGGTCACCTCGAACCGGTTCGTGCCCGGCGCCTCGGCCGTCGTCGCAATGAACACGCCGGTGCCGCCGTTTTCGTACTCGACATAAGCCGTGACTTCGTCCTCGACCTCGATGTTCCGGTATTTGCCGAAGCGGCAGAACGCGCGCATTCTTTTCGGCTTGAGCAGCGTCGTCCAATGCCACAGATCGAGCTGGTGCGGGCACTGGTTGATGAGCACGCCGCCGCCTTCGCCTTCCCATGTCGCGCGCCAGCTTCCGGAATCATAGTAGCTCTGGGGACGGTACCAGTCCGTAATGATCCAGTTCGTCCGCCGGATCTCGCCGAGCTCGCCGCTTTCGACCAGATCGCGCAGCTTGCGGTAGAGCGGATTCGTCCGCTGATTGTACATGATCGCGAAAACGGTGCCCGCCGAAGCCGCCGCTTCGTTCATCTCGCGCACCTGTTTCGTATAGACGCCCGCAGGCTTTTCAATCAGCACGTGCAGCCCGTGCGCGAACGCGCGGATCGCCAGCGGCGGATGATCGTAATGCGGCGTCGCAATCACCACGCCGTCGATCTCTCCGGACGCCATCATCTGTTCCGCGTCGCCGAAACCTTTCACTTGATCGCCGTACTGCTCACGCGCCCATTCCAGCCGCTCCGGCCGGGCATCGCATACCGCAGCCAGCACGCCGCCTTCCACTTCGCCTCGCGCCAGCACATCCGCATGCGAGGTGCCCATGTTGCCGAGCCCGATCACTCCGATGCGCAGCATTGCTTCCACTCCTGACTTTCGGTATTGGTGTTCTCCGCCCCCATCCTAACATCTTGGATATGTCAGCACTTTCACAACAGTAACCGTTTTGCGGCCGTATTTGATCCTGATTGACTTTTTTCTCGATAAAAAAAAAACTCCCGCCCGACAGCTGCCGTTGTGGTACACTTGGCAGCAAGGAGGAGTTTTCGATGACCCTGAGCGACCAATTCGGACTGCCGATCGACGCATCGTTCAATCAGGATCAATACCCGACAGGCCGGTTCCATGCGCATCCGGAATATGAGATTTACTATTTCCACGGCGGCGGCTGCACCTATCTGATCGGCGGGCGCATGTTCGAGCTCGCCCCCGGCGATCTCATCATCATGCACGGCATGACGCTGCATGCGCCGATCATCAATCGCCGCCTGCCGTATTTGCGGACGATCATCCATTTCGATCCGGCGTTCGCCGCCGAACTGCTGCGCCCGCCGTTCCAGGCCGACGCGCTGGCGCCGTTCCGCGACCTGGGCAACGCGCGGGTGCGGCTCTCCGGCGAGCGGCGGGAACGGATCGAAGCGCTGCTTGCCGAGATGTGCGGCCTGTACCGGCGGGAGGACGCCTTCTCCTGCAATCGGTTCCTGATCGCATTCCTCCGGCTGCTGCACGAAGTGTCCGAATGTTTCGCCGGGATGTCGCCGGGACCGGAGACCGCCGAGCCTTCGGACGCGAAAGCCCGGGGGGCCCAGCGGATTGCCGCATACCTCGAGGAGCGGTACATGGACGACATCCATCTGGACGTGCTCGAGCGCGAACTCCATATGAACAAATATTACATGACCCGGCTGTTCAAGGCGGCGACCGGGTTCACCATCTTCGACTACCTGTACCAGCGGCGCATCACGCAGGCGAAGCTGCTGTTCCTGCTCGATCCGGAGCGCCCGGTGACGGAGGTCGGCTACGAGGTCGGCTTCAAGCATCCGTCCCATTTCACCCGCGCGTTCAAACGGATCACGGGACAGACGCCGGAGTCGTTCCGGCGCTCGCTGCGCGCCGCGACCTGACGCCCGCGTTCTTGTCCGCGCCCGCCGCTTCCATTCCGACCTAACGCCAGTCCGGATACAGATCGGTCCGCCGGTCGCGCCACGTCGTCACAGAGCCGCTCTCGCGCACTTCTTCGAGCAGCCGCAGGTCGAGGTCGGCGGTGATCACCATGTCCTCGCCGATTTCGCCTTCGGCCAGAATGCCGCGCGGCGGGAACGGAATGTCGTTCGGCGTGATGATCGCGGCCTGACCGTAGTTGAGCCGCATGAAATCAACCGTCGGCAGCGAACCGACCGTGCCGGTCAGCACGACGTACACCTGGTTCTCGACCGCCCGCGCATGGCTTGTATAGCGGACGCGGAAGAAGCCGTGGCGGTCGTCCGTGCAGGACGGACAGAAAATGACGTCCGCCCCCCTCGCCTTCGCCATCCGCACAATTTCCGGGAACTCGATATCGTAGCACGTCAACAGCGCGATCGTGCCGTGATCCGTCTCGAACACCTTCAGATCCTCGCCCGGCGCCAGATTCCATTCCTTCACTTCGGTCGGCGTCAGATGCAGCTTCGGCTGCTCGAACACCCGGCCGTCCGGCATGAACAGATGAGCGGTGTTGTACAGCTTCCCGCCCCGCTCGATGACGTGGGTGCCGGCGATGATGTGCATCCCCGTCTCCCTCGCCAGCCCGGCGAACAGCTCGCGGTAGCGGTCGGTGAACTCCGGCAGCCGGCCGATCGGCAGCGCCCGGCCCGAACCGTCGCCGATCGACAAGAGCTGCGTCGTGAAAAACTCGGGAAACAGCACGAAGTCCGCCCCGAACTCCTGCGCGGCGCGGACATAATGCGTCGATTGCGCGGCGAACGCGTCGAATGAATCAATCGTCTGCAGCCGGTATTGCACGGCGGAGACGCGGAATTTTCCGGTTTTCATGCGTTTGTCCTCCTTGCTCCTCGCCATTCCATGCTCCCATTATGCAGGCCGCCTGCCGATGAAGCAAGCGTCCGGCGCAGCGAAAAAGGACCAGCCGCCTCCCGGGCGAACCGGTCCTTCATGATTTTCGAAAGGTATGATTCCCATCAGGCTTGCTCGACCGCTTCGATCTCGAGATGGATCTTCACCTCGTCGCCGACCAGCACGCCGCCGGTCTCGAGCGCCGCGTTCCACGTCAGGCCGTAGTCGCTCCGCTTGATCGTACCTTCAGCGCTGAAGCCGGCCTTGTGGTTGCCCCACGGATCTTTGCCGGCGCCTTCGAACGTCACCCTGAACGTCTCGGAGCGGGTGACGCCGCGGATCGTGAGATCGCCCGTCACCTCGTACTCGCCGTCGCCGGTCTTGACGATCTTCGTCGCCTTGAATGTCATCTTCGGGTGGTTCTCGGCATCGAAGAAATCGGCGGAGCGCAGATGCGCGTCGCGGTCGTCATTGCGCGTGTCGATGCTGGCAACGTCCACGCTGAACGCGATGTCCGCCGTCGTCAGATCGTTCGGATCCGCCTCGATGGAGGCTTCAAACTGGTTGAACGATCCTTTCACCTTCGCGATCATCATGTGGCGGATCGAGAAGTCGATGCTGCTGTGCGTCGTGTCGACCGCCCATTTCGTTTTGGCCATCGTTATCTTGCTCCCTTCGACATTTACTTACAAAATAATATATACTCACTTTAATACTACAGCTATCATAGCGTCCGCCGATCCGGATGTCAACTCTTTCTGCCGCGATGCGGCGCGACGGCGGGCGCCGCATCAAATGCCGACAGCTTCATGTCAAATCCGTTCATCGACGCCGTTCCGGCCGGACGGTATAATGGAAGGGCATTCAAGACAGGCATAGCCATGCGGTTTCGAGGAGGGTGTTCCCCCATGAACAATCTGGCCGGAAGAATCGCGCTCGTGACCGGCGCAGGCACCGGCATCGGGCAAGGCATTGCCGTTGCGCTTGCCGAGCGGGGCGCCAAAGTGGCGGTTCACTACAACTCCAGCGCGGACGGCGCGAAGGAGACGCTTCGGCGGATCGAGGCCTTCGGCGGCGATGCTTTCATCGTGCAAGGCAACGTCTCGAACAAGGAAGAGATCGATCGCATGACGGCGGCGGTCGCCGACCGTTACGGCGGCATCGATATCCTCGTGAACAACGCGGCCTTGCAGCTTAACCGCGATCTGCTCGACTACACGCCGGAAGAGTTCGACCGGGTGTTCAACGTCAATCTGAAGGGATACTGGCAATGCATCCAGTCCGCCCTGCCTTACATGAAATCGCGGCCGAACGGGCGCGTCATTCTGATCTCGTCCGTTCACGGCAAGCGGCCGTCCGACTTCGACCCCGTCTACGCGATGACGAAGGGCGGCATCAAGATGCTCGCCCGGGAGGCTGCCATCGAGCTGGCGCAATACGGCATTACCGTCAACGTCATCGAGCCGGGCGCCGTGCTGGTCGCACGAACGGCGCCGAAGCAGGTCGAGATGACCGAAGAGGAGCGCAAGGCACACGAGATCCGGTTCCGCAAGAAATTCCCGCTCGGGCGGGTCGGCTTGCCGAAGGATGTCGCCAGCCTCGTCTGCTACATCGCATCGGATGAAACGGAATATCTGTCCGGCGCGGCCATCCGGCTCGACGGGGCGAACATGCTGCTCTGACGGACAACCGCCGCTGCCGCCCGCAATAATCCCGGTCCGAATTGCCAATACTAACAGGGAACGCCAACCATGACAGCAAAGGAGCTGGCCTATGAGACGAAAATTTTCGATCCATGCGGCGCTCGCCGCGGGTCTGGCGGCGGTTCTCCTGTTTGCCGCCCAGACGGCGGCCGCGCATCCGGACAAGGGGCGGGCTGCGGACAAAGCCCAGGCTTCGGGCTATGTGCATGCGGGCATCCTTTCCGCAGCGGCGGATATTCTGAAGCTCAACCGGGATGAACTCCGGCGGGAACTGAAGGAAGGCAAGACGCTCGCCGAAATCGCGGCGAAGAAGGGCATCGGGAAGGACGAACTGATCCGCAGGCTGTCGGAGGCCGCGGCGAAGCGCATCGACGCGCGGGTCGCCGAAGGCAGACTGACCGCCGCGCGCGCCCGGGAGATCAAGAGCGGTCTTCAGGCGCACATCGAAGCGGCCGTGGACTCGCGCGACATCCTGCGCCCGCTTCACCGTCATCCCGGCCATCTGTTCATGATGCACAAGATCGCATCCGTGCTCGGCATGTCGAAGGACGAGCTCAAGTCCCGGCTTGCCGAAGGCAAATCGATCGCCGAGATCGCGAAGTCCAGAGGGATTTCCGAAGACCAGCTGATCGAAAAGCTGAAGGACAGCCTGACCGACGAACTGCGGCATTTCGTCCGCATGAAGCATCCCGTCCGGAAACCCGGCAATTCCTGAAGCTTCGCATAGACACACATACGCGGCCGATGCGCATCGGCCGCGATTTTTTTCGTTCCTTCCCCTGGACCTGAGTCCAGGAAGAACATATGCCGCAGCATGAGGACGACCGTCCTTCCGGTGTGCTATTCTTCGCGGGCATTGCGCTGATTCTGCTCGGAGCTTATCTGTTTTTCATGCGGGATGAAAACATCAGCACCGGTTCGGTCTTCGCGTACTTCTGGCCGACGCTGTTCGTCATTCCGGTCGGCATTCTGCTTCACTGGCTGTATTTCGGCGTGTTCGGACGCAACGCCGTCGGCGTGCTCGTACCCGCCGGCATCGTCACGACGGCCGGCATCGTCTGTCAGATCGCGACGCTGACCGACGGCTGGTCGTATCTGTGGCCCGGATTCATACTGGCAGTTGCCGTCGGGCTGTTCGAACTCTACTGGTTCAGCGGAAGGAACAAAGCGCTGCTCATCCCGATCAACATACTCGCGGGAGCGTCGCTCATCTTCTTCGTCGCTTTCTCGATCGGCAATCTGATCGAAAAACTGGCGCTCGGACAGCCGTTTCTCGCGATCGTTTTTATTCTGGCCGGTGCGTTCCTGCTCGCCGCCCGCAGAAGTACGCCGTAACCGCCGTCGGTTTTTTCACTGGGAAATTTGCGTACGGGCTGCAACCTTTCCGTATCCTGGCACGTCCTGAGGATGAAACCAGATAACGGAGGGATGCCATATGAAGACATGGCGGATCATTACGGCAGCGGCAACCGCTTTTGCCCTGGCCGCGACCATCGGGTGCAACGCGGACAATTCGAAGGATCAGAACAACAACGCGCCGGAACCGGCCGTGCAGGATGAAGGACAAGCAGGAGCCGGAGGAACGAATGCTCCGGCGGACAATCCATCGACGGAAGACGAAGGGGTATCCGGCGACGGACAGGGAACCGAACCGTCGACGGACGCGAACGGGGGCGCCGGCGACCAGCCGGTCGACCTGCCGACGCCGGTCGATCCGGCCGAACCGCAGTCGGATGATCCGGCCGCCGGTGAGAGCGGCGATGGCGGAGAAGGCGTAATGACCATTCTGCCGATCATCGAACCTGCGCCGAATACGGAGAATACGCCGGGAGCCGTCAGAGCGCTCCCCGAGCCGACCGATCCCGGACTGACCGCGCCGGACGGAAACGCCTCCAATCCGGGAGGCGGCGTCGATCCGAACACGCCCGTCTCGAAGCAAGCCGCCGTCAACGGTTCCGATTCGGCGGCAGGCACCGTCCCGGGCGCTCCCGCGGATTACGGGGACGGTCGCGAACCCGCGCCTGTCTTGAAAGCCATGCCCGCAACCGGGCAATAAGGATGCAGAAAGGCCGCTCGGACATTCCGTTCCGGACGGCCTTCGTCTATCACGAAGCCAGACGCATCAGCAGCGCTTTCGGATTCGGATGGCTGCCGAGCGCGCCGGATTTGAATCCTTTGAGCATCCCCGCATATAAACGATTATGCTCCCCGAAAAGATACGCGTACCCTTCGGCCCTCCTTGTTCGTTTATCAGTCGAAACAAAAGCATGCATGAAGGAGGATAACGCCATGCCATATGTGCCGATAGTGGTGGAACAGACCAACCGCGGGGAGCGATCGTACGACATTTATTCCCGCCTGCTCAAGGACCGGATCATCATGCTCGGCAGCGCCATCGACGATCAGATCGCGAACACGATCGTGGCGCAGCTGCTGTTCCTTTCCGCCGAAGCGCCGGATCAGGACATCTATTTCTACATCAACGGTCCGGGCGGATCGGTGACGGCGGGGTTCGCCATCTATGATACGATGCAGATCGTGAAGCCGAAAGTGCATACGATCTGCGTCGGTTTCGCCGCGTCCTTCGCCGCCATGCTGCTGATGGGCGGAGAACCCGGCTACCGCTTCGCGCTGCCGAACAGCGAGATCATGATCCACCAGCCGCACGGCGGCGCGCAGAGGCAGACCAGCGACATCGCGATCACCGCGAAGCGGTTCATGGAAACCCGCTCGCGCATCTATCGCATCGCATCCGAACGGACCGGCCAGCCGATCGAGCGGATCGAACGGGACATGGACCGCGACACGCACATGTCCGCCGAAGAAGCGAAGGCGTACGGGATCATCGACAAGGTCATCACGACGATGTAATCACGCGTCCGGGTGCGGCCTGCGGCCCTGGTATCCGTCATGCCAGCCGTGGTAGCAGGTCGCCCGCTCCTCGCCTTCCTTCCAGCAGATCAGCACCTGCTTGCCGTCCACGACGGAAGGAAAATCGAGCAGCCCGGGGAACACCGACTTGAGCAGCACGCCGTTCCGCTTGAAATTGCCGATGATCAGTTCCGCTTCCATGCGCAGAAATTCAATCCGGCTTTCGTCCAGGAAGAACGGATCTTCCGTGCCGTATTCCGGCCGTCCGCCGCTTCCCGCATGCTTTCGCTTTCTGTATTCCTTTTTCTTGAGGTGCAGAGCTTCCAGGCGGTGTTCGAGCTCGCGGACCAACGCCTGCAGCCGGGCCAGCTGAATTTTCAATTCCGGCAGCAACGCGTTCGCTTCCGCCAAAGTGAACAAGCGGACGTCCACGGCATGCGCCTCCCTTCCCGAATCGCTACCCACTTCTTCCACTCCGGCCCGCCGAAATCCTGCCTCAAGCCGAAAAACAACCCGCAGCATCAAGCCGGCATACATCAGTCGGTCTCATACAGCGGCGCGACGACCGTATAAGGCGCATTCGGGACTACGATTGTCGTCTTGCGGCTCGTCACATCTTCCACATTGGCCGTATCGCCGATCCAGCGGACGAATCGGCCGCGCTGCGGCGGATAGGCGATGATCTCCACGGTCTCGCCGGGCTCGTACGTGCCGCCGCCCGCGCCGCTCACCACATCCAGCACCGGCTTGCCGTCCGTCCGGAACGGCGGTGCCGGAAGGCCCGCGCGGTTGTACAAATTGCCGATCGGCGAGTCGGCCCAGTTGTAGCGGACGACTGCGGGAGCCTCGACCTGATCGGACCAGACGACCACTTCATCGCCGTCAATCTCCGCCTCGGCCCAGTGGAACTTGCCGTCTTCCCCGGCCACCGCGAACCCGAGCAGCTCGCCATCCGGTGCCGGTTTCACCGGTTCGAGCCCTTCCTTCAGCCCGGCCATCAGCCCCGATTCGGCATGCCGGAACTTGAGGCGGACGCGGTTTCCTTCGACGGTCATCGATTCGAAGATCGGTCCGGAAGGCACGACATCCCGCCCGTAGACCGTGCCGAGCGCGCAGCTTGCCGCCCGACGTCCGACATCCTGCTTGTTCGTCGGGTGGATATCGCCGGGGTTGCCGATATCCGTCGTCACCACGAGACAGGCGCGCGGATCGCCCTGCACCGCCTTGAGCTGCGCTTCGCGCACGATGGCGAACCACGAGCGGTCGTTCACGGGCATGCTGACGCTCTGCAGGGAGCCGTAGGATGACAGTTGGATGATGACGAACGGCAGCCCAGGATCCCGGAACGTCCTCCGCCAGTCATCGATCCACAGCTTCAGCGTCCGGTGGTAGGACGCTTCGCCGCCGTTGCTCTCGCCCTGATACCAGAGCACGCCCTTCAGCCGGTACGGCGCCACGGGCGCGATCATGCCGTTGTACAGCGCCGTCGGCGACGTGAAGGCGTCGATCGCCTCGACGCCGATGCGAACCGCTTCCGCTTCCGCCTTGAGCTGCGGAACCTGCCGCACCGCCTCCAGGCTCATCCACGTCTCGATCTTCGTGCCCCCGACGGCAGCGAATATGATGCCGACCGGCACGCCGGTCTCCCGCGTGACCTCGCGGGCGAAGAACCAGGCCACCGCCGACAGGTTCGGCGCCGTCAACGGAGACACCGGCTGCCAGGTCTGGCGGAGATCGGCTCCCGACAGCGGCACCGCGCTTGTCCGCGCGTCATATTTGACATAGCGGACCAGCGGTTCATTCGCCCGCTGGATCTCGTCCGCCGCGTTGATGGCTTGCGACAGCCGCCATTCCATGTTCGATTGGCCGGACGCCAGCCAGACGTCGCCGAACAGGACATCGTTCAATTCGATTTTGCCCGAACGCGAGGATACCGTTATCGTATGCGGTCCTCCCGCCGGATGAACCCCCAGCGAAGCGCGCCATCTCCCCGAAGCGTCGGCCGTGGCCGACGTCGTCTGTCCGTCGAGCGCAACCGTCACCCGATCGCCCGGAGCAGCCCAGCCCCAGATGAATGCTTCCTCATCCCGCTGAAGCACCATATGATCGCTGAAAACCGGGTGAACAAGCGGCTTGCCCTCATGTTCGGATCTCGCCGCATACGAGACGATCGCCTCCGCTTCTGCCTCCTCGCCCGATCCGATGCCGCGCGCGGCCACTTTCAGTTCATAACTGCCGATCCGCGGAGGCAGCCAGATGACGCGGTGGGCATCTCCGTAGTCATTGATCGGCTGCCAATTGCCATTCCTTTCCCTGGCGTAGAAGCGGTATTCCGCAGCGTTGTCGGCAAGCGCGACCAGCGTTACGGGCACATCGGCCGGACCCGAATCCGCCCCGTCCTCCAGGATCAGCTCGACCGACCGGACGGGACCGCCGGCGCCGCCGATGAATTCCGCGTAATCGACCGCGATCCAGCCCCAGTCGCTGGCGATCTCCAGCGTGTTCGTTCCTTCCTTCAGTTCAAATTGGCCGATGACCGCATCGTTCCAATCCCGCGAATCCTTGAACGTGTATTGGAAAGGCGCGGCTCCGTTCAGCCTCAGTGTGTTCGGCTTGTCCCCGCCATACGTCTTGTACCGGACGACGATCATATACGTGCCCGCTTTATCCAGATCCAGCTCAAAACGGAGGACGTCGCCCGATGCGTCGAACCCTTCGACGAACCAACCGCCGGATGCGTTCCCATCCATGCCGGTCGTCAAACCGTTCAGACCGGCCGATTCCGCTTCGATGAGGAGCGATGAACCCGACCGCCCCTCCGTCCGATCCTCCGCATGATCGGTACGGACCTGCCGCGGCTCCGGCGCATCGTCCAGCCGGCTTGTTTCCCAGATGATAATCGCACCAAAAACGCCGACGAACAGCAGCACCGCCGCCGCAAGCGTGGCAATCGTTCCGCGATCGTTCATGATCATCGCCCCGTAATCTCAGGATCTGAGCTCCTTCACTTCATCAAGTGTAAGAACGTACTCATGATTCAACACATGCCGAATATGGTCTTCGCTGTTCTGAATGCCGTCGTTTATGAAATCGCCGTTCCAGGTGCAGAACCAGCTCCAGTGCGTTTCGGTCTTGACCAGCAGATCGGGATCCGGAATGGGGCCGTTCTCCGTCATGGCCGCCAGCTTCCTGTCCTGCACGAGCTGCACCAGATTCTCGTAGCGGTGGCTGATCGGACTGTAATCGCCCGGTTTCGGATACGAATCGATGCTGACGATGTCGACGACATCGTCCCCCGGATACCAGGCGGGATCTTCCGAATTCCATATCCAGATCAGATTGTTCAGGCCGTGGACATTCGTCAGCCTGTCATAGAGCAGACGGTACAATTGCTTCGCCGGCTCGGGACCTTTCGCGCCCCACCAGAACCATCCGCCCTCCGCCTCGTGGAGCGGACGCCACAGAATCGGAATGCGCAGGTCCTGCAACTGCTTGAGCGGAACGGCAATGGCGTCGATGTCGCGCAGCAGCAGCCGGTAGTTCTCCGACTCCGGATCCGCGAGCGCCTGTTCAACATCGAACGTCGACGCTTCCGCATAGAACCCCCGGTACCACGGCTGATCCGGCGTATTGAGGAGGCCCGTCGGCGCATTCCAGTGCCAGGCGAGCGTCACAATGCCTCCGCGGTTGTGCCACATCAGAATATCCGACACTTCGTCGGGCTTCGTGCCGTACTCCGCCATCGACGGCGAATATTCCATCAGATCGAAACCCGTGATGGCCGGTTCCTTGCCATATTTGTGGAGCAGCTTCAGCGAATCCAACAGCGTCTGCTGACCGGACAGAATGTGCTTGCCGTATTGATCGGCCAGGAAGTTGAACAATTCCACCGTCTCCGGAGTCGCGTCCGGATTGACCAATCGGCGTTCGACCCGGTGTTCCGGACGCTTTCGGGCTTTGCGGATTTTGATGTAATCCATATTGTACCATCCCCAGTTGCGGGAGATAAGCACTTCATTTCGCCCGGTCCGGAGCAGCCACTTGCCCGCATACGCCTCCGTGAATGTCCCGGAAGCGGCCAGCCGGATCTCGGCCGCCTGGCGATCGTCCAGCGACAGCATTGTATACTTGTCGCCGCCCGGACTGCTGTAACCGACCCACATATCATAAAGCCCGTCTTCCGGCGCTTCGACGAACACCGTCAGCGAATCTTCATCGTCATCAAATCCGGTTACATAACCGTCACCCGAGTAGCCGGACAATTCCGCAGCAGCATGAACTCCGTTCAGCACACCGGCTTCGGCTTCGAACAGCAGCGGCCGCATCTCCTTCTCCGGCTGCGGCTCCTTCAGGAGCAAAAATGCCGCGGCGGCGGCCGTAACCGCCGCGGCTGCAGCCCCCGTCCACAGAACCTGCCTGGCCTTGCTCATCCCTTGCCCCCCGCCGCATCGCGCAAGCGCACCACCAGGCTGAAATGGTCTCCGGGCGGCACCTGGAATGCAAGCCCCGCGTGCATCAACCGGTCGCCGCCGAATGTACCGAAACCTTCCACCGCATAGTCCCGCTGCGGATCGAGCCCTTTCAGGCGGAGACGCTTCTTCGGCATATGGGGTTCGGCGAGCACTTTGAAGTAAAACAGCAGCGCTTCGGAACGATCTTCCGTTACGAACATCCAGGCAGTCTCGTTCCCCTCAAACGGACTGAGCAGCCGGTACAGCTCACCCTGCTGGACGATCGGCCGGATCGATTTGTAGAGCGCGACCTGCCGTTTGACCTCTTCCTTCTCCTCGTCCGTAAACTTCGTCAGATCGAGCTCGTATCCGAAATTGCCCGACATCGCCACATCGCCGCGCATCTTGAGCGGCGTCACTCTCCCGACCTGATGGTTCGGAACGGCGGAGACATGCGCGCCGATGGCGCTCGCGGGATAGACGAGACTTGTGCCGTATTGAATCTTCAGTCGCTCCACCGCGTCCGTGTTGTCGCTGGTCCAGGTTTGCGGCATGTAATACAGCATCCCCGGGTCAAAACGCCCGCCGCCGCTCGAGCAGCTCTCGAACAGAATATGCGGGAACTCGCCCGTCAGCCGCTCCATCAGTTCGTACACGCCGAGCATATGGCGGTGCGCAATCTCTCCCTGGCGCTCCGGAGGCGCCGCCGCGGAGCCGATTTCGGTCAGGCTGCGGTTCATGTCCCATTTGACATAGGCGACCGGCACGGATCGGAAAATGGCGCTGAGCATTCCGTAGATGTGCTCCCGCACGTCCGGACGGGACATGTCCAGCACAAGCTGCGTCCGGGCGAGCGTCCGTCTGCGGCCTTCGACATGCAGACACCAGTCCGGATGTGCCCGGTACAGGTCGCTGTCCGGGGAAACCATCTCCGGTTCCACCCAGATCCCGAATTTCAGGCCGAGCCGGTTGATCCGTTCCGCCAGACCTTCCAGACCGTCCGGCAGCTTGTCCCGGTTCACGACCCAGTCCCCGAGCGAAGTCGTGTCATCGTTGCGCTTGCCGAACCAGCCGTCGTCAAGGACGAACAGCTCGATGCCGAGTTCGGCGCCGGCTTTTGCGATGGATACGAGCTTGTCGGCAGTGAATTGAAAATACGTCGCTTCCCAATTGTTGACGAGAATCGGCCGCACCTGATCCCGGTAGACCCCGCGGCACAGCCGGGTCCGGTACAGCTTGTGGTAGGTGCGCGACATGCCGCCGAGACCATTGTCGGAATAGACCATTACCGTTTCGGGCGTCTGGAACGACTCGCCCGGCATCAGCAGCCAGCAGAAATCGAACGGATTGATGCCGACCTGAACGCGGACTTTCCGCATCGAATCGACTTCCGCTTGTGCGAGGAAATTGCCGCTGTAAACGAAGCTGAATCCGTACACCTCGCCGCGATCCTCATCCGCCCCGGGCTCCGCCAGCGCAAGAAACGGATTCAATTGATGGCCGCTCATCCCGCGCCGGCTCTCGATCCTCGTGCCGCCGGGTCCGATCGGCCGCCGCTGCAGATGCGCTTCCCGCCCCCAGGCGCCCGCGAGATAGACCGCTTCGTAATCCGGGATGTCCATATCGACGCTCATGCTGAGCGCGCGCAGCAGTTTCAGCCGCCCGCTCCCGCTGTTGATCAGCCGGGCGGAACGGGCAATCGCATTCGAATCCTTGAACACCGTGTACAAGAGCGCGACCCGAAGGCCGGAATACGCGTCCGCCAGTGTGATCTCCAGCGTCTCCGCCTCGTCATCGGCCTCTGCATAGGTTGCGGGCAGTCCTTCGAGCCTCGGCTTGCCCGGAATGATTCGATAGCCTTGATACACCAGTTCCGTAATACGCGACCCGTCTTCGAGCTCCACCTGATAGGCCGGCGAGCGGAAGTCGCCGCTGCCGTACTGCGGATATTCCTGCGGCATCTGGTCCAGATTCCGATGCTTCGGCAGCCCCGGCATGTCCTGCAGATTGCCGTCCGCGCGCAGCTTCTTCCCCCAGTACAGGTGAACCGGATATCCGTCCACAACCTGCATCACATAACTGACATCTTTGCCTTGCAGGTGAAAAAGGCCAGCTCTTTCATCGATATGTATCGCCATATCCGCCGCTCCTTTTGAACAAAATTTTCTTAATTTTTTTGTAACATATTGGAACATGCGGCAGGCATGGAATAACGTATTGTCTGCATGGATAAATGTCGGAAGTGAGAATGCGGTGCTTCTCGGACTAGTGATGCTCTTTCCGCCGCTTTTTGACCACATCCCTTTCGCTCAGCAACTGCCTGTCCACACACCGCTTTTTTTACCATATCCCCTTCGCTCAGCAGCCGAACTCCGCCTGGATGCTTTTCATCCATATCCCGTTCGCTCATGCGGCGATGCAGCGGAATTCATTGTTCCCTGATTTGACCGAATACAAGACGCGTCCCGGAAAATCGTTCAAAAATATCCAACCATCCATTGAAACGAGAACATATGTTTGGTATAATGGGATCAGTTACAATTGTCAGGGGGCTGAGCGGGAATGTTCGCGAATGAGCCGGCACTTGGATTTCTCGATTACCCGGAACAGAAATGCGCCGATCTCCTGATGCAAGCGCGCTGGCCCGGCGGTTTCCGGTGCCCGGGCTGCGGCAGCGCGGCACATTATCGCATATCCGGACGTCGGCTCCCGCTGTTCGCCTGCGCGTCTTGCCGCCGTCAATGCTCGCTCATTTCCGGCACCGTCATGGAGAGAAGCCGCGTCCCCCTGCGAAAATGGTTCACCGCCATCGCGCTCATCTCTTCCCGGCCGATAAGCGCCGCCGCGCTTGCCG